>NZ_CAJTCF010000105.1:0-10397 GCF_910574735.1 Duncaniella muricolitica
GCATGCTGACATTATAAACAGCTTCATATTTTGTAAAAAAACGATTTACTCTCGTTGGTTGCAACGAGGGAAGTTGTGCATGGGGGAGTACGACAAACCTACCTGAGTAGTTACCAGAATAACAAACCCCGACATGCTCTTACATGCCGGGGTCTGTTATGGTATGAATCAATTGGTGACGGCTTTTACTTCACAAACACTTTTCGTGTCTCTGCCGGTGACTTCCATACGTATATCCCTTGAGGGATATCGCTCCAGAAGCCATACCGGACATTCGTCCGGACAAGTATGCCGCTTATTGAATACAGATTGCCGACTGAAGGCAAAGAGCTGTCATCCGAAATATCGGTTATACCCGTCTGGTCGGCTTCCTGCGGAAACAAAGGCAATGACGGGAACCAATAGTTCATTATCATTTCATAATCCCTTATTTTCTCACCCTGCGGAGAGTAACGGCGGGTAATGTAAGTCGGTGTACCAAACTCGTGATACAATGCCATATATAGTTCGTCGGTAACAGGATGCACGCCGATGGCGCAGCCATACAGCTTCCAGTTGGCACCCTCTTCCTCCAGGTCTATAAACAACGACTGGCGGCGTGTGTCACAGTCAAATTTATAGATTTTCGTACCGGTAAACCATCGGTTAGGCCCACCTTTCCAATAGAGGCAATTCTGAACGGACGAAGCTACAAATGCGTCGGGAGTCCAGGCATACCATGAGTTGGATGGAGGATACATGCCCTCAGGAGTATCAATGATTTCGTAGCTCAGAGTCTGCGGATCAAGCCTGACGATATGGTTGAGAAACGCGCCCGTACCCTGAAGATTTTTAGCTACCGAGAGCCAGAGCGCACCGTCCTTTGACTTGACTATCGACCCGATTCCGGCTCCCTCCTGTACTATATCCATTGATATTACATCGGTGACCTTATCCTCCGCAGGGTCGACTATGAGCAATCCGTATTGCTGATGAGCCACAAACACTTTGCCGGCGGCCGCGACCATCATACCCGACTGTCCGTGATAGAGCGAACCTGTCGGGTCGGTATTAGGCTTGTCATTGTCACCTCCGGCATTGGGATTGGCCGACCCCTCGACCTGTCCTCTGACAGTGTAAGTGTCGAGATCAAACACCCACACACCGTTGCTTGTGGAAATGTAGCCTTTGTGCTCGTCCACGCCAAGAAATCCGCGTCCGTCACACTGCGCACCTGACGGGTCAATGAGACTCTGCTGATGGAGAATCTTCATTGTTGCCGCATCAGCCACAGTGATACGTCCTCCGGTTATCGAAGCTCCGGGGTCCTTGTCCTGCTTGGCTATCAGATAGAGCCGGCCATGCCAAAGGGCACCATACTGGTTGGTACATCCAAGCTCCATCCCGGGATTTTCGGCCTGTATCACGCGATATTCCCAATAGTTTCCGTCGGGATCATCGGGCTTCAGATAGTTTACTGTCGAGTTCTGGTGACCATACCAGTCCTCGTTGACCCAGATTATACCCCGGGTATAGTCCGCCCCACTGGCGGCAATGGCCGAAGCCACTGCCGTCAGAAGTACGGATATTACTGTCAAAGTATGTCGCATTACTTAATGAATACTTTGGTGCAGAGCCCGTTGTCGGAAGCCACTACATAGACTCCGCCATGAGATCCGAAATCAAACACATAATCATCAGCATCGACATCAAACGATGTCACCTGACGTCCGGCTATGTCATAGATGCGGAAACTGTGACCGTTGAATCCTGTCACGAATATACGCTGACCGTCACACTTTACAGAGCCGGAGACTCCGGCTACAGTGTCAATGCCGGTCAGTACGTCGCTGACATTGACTGACACAGTCTTGCTGACTGTACGGCCGTTGGACTCTGCCGCGAGAGTGAAATAATGCTGTCCTGCCGACTTGGGCGATATAGTCAGAGTCCTGCCGTCAAGCGTGACTGAAGCATGAGCGTCTGAAACAATCTCGTCCGAAAGAACATCCGGAGTGTCGACAAGCGAAAGCCGGATATTGGCATCTATATTGTCCTCGTCGGAAACAAGAGCGGAGAGATCAATAACCTTGTCGTTGTCCATGACGTCTATAGATATGTCATCAAGATCGATTGTAGCATCATGCTTGTCGGGGAAGATAGCGAATGACTGGAACCAATAGTAAGGTCTGAGTGCAATCGTGCGAAGGATTTCGCCGGTTTCGGGATTGATAAAGTGAGTCCAGTTGTAACGATAATGGCCCGATGCGGAGTCCTCGGTAGTCATCACTATAAGTTCGCCCGAGCGGTCATCATAACGCAGTGTGCCATAAGTCTTCTGCTTGACGCGGGCATTGGAGCCGGCAAGGGCTGCCTCAGCCATATCAAACACTGGCTTGATGAGAGTCGGGTCAGAACCTACTTCCCAACCGTAATATTTATCTTTTGACGAACCACCGGCAATACCGCCGCCAGCCGAAAACCATATGGTATTACGGCTGTGGGAGCCGACAAACGGAGTGTTGCGCCATGCACCCCACGAGCATGTGGGATATGCGACTGCCGAGGGGAATGTCACGCTCATGTCCTCACGTTCATCGAGAGTCTGCGGGTCGATACATGTGAAGCGGGCACAGCCGTCAGCCACCGAAGCTATCCACACATTACCGTCGGCAGTCTGAGTGATGCCCTGCACGGTGGTCATGCCATAATTTCTGACTACTTGGTCAGTCTCGGTGTCGATGGCAAAGGCTCCGGTGTTCTGCTTGATGCCAAACACATATCGGCCGGCATTGACCATATCACCTATCTGTCCGGAATACAGGTCGGTTCCGGCACTACCTGATTCATCAAAGGCTGTAATCTTACCAATGATTTTGATCTCATCAATATCTACGATGTAGATACCGTTTGACGTGCCTACATAGACCTTATCGGGTGTGGCTCCGACTACAGCACGACCATCGGCACTGCGAGTCTCGTCGCCATAAATGAGGTCGTCAATCGAGCCGAGACGCTTGAGAGTCTTTGCTTCGGCCACTACCACACGGCCGCCGCCGGGCAACGGATCTCCTGCATCAACGGCCTGCTTGGATATAGCTATGAGTTTGTCGGCCCATATAGCGGCATACTGCGACGTACAGCCAAACGACATGCCGGGATTCTCGCGCTCATAAACCTGATACATCATCTCTCCCTCGGGAGTTATATAGTTCATGCCACCGTTAGTGTGGCCGAACCATTCCTCGTTCAACACCAAAGTGCCGTCCGTGTATCCGTTCTCAAGCGGAGTCCGGTCCTGCTCCTCGACTCGGACTGTATAGGTCTTTGTGACATTGCTGCCGTCGGTAGATGTCAGCGTAAGAGTGCACTCGCCGGCACGATGTCCGCTGAGTTCATAGAACTGGATACGGGTATTCTTTTCATCCCAATAATTCACCTTATACATTGTGGCGATGTAATCATCTTTCCCAGAGCCGTTTCCCTCGAGTGTAACATTAAAATCAGGAATATCAGCATCGGTAGGAGTTACATCGGCCAGGATTCCAATCATCTGTTTGGGATTGAGTACAATCACGTCGCCATCAACATCCTTGATAGCAAAATCAGTGACCGGGTGGCGTAAAGCAGAGACCACATCAAAAGAAGCGGTTACGTTAGGATTCCATGTCGATGAAACCGTGATGGTCGCACTTCCGGGAGTCTTGGTGGTCTTAAACGCCGATGCACTTGCAGTGACAATCTTTGTATCGCTTGACTTATAAGTCAGGGCGGTGTAAGTGGCATTGGCCGGTGTGATTGTAAATGTATTTTCAATAGTCGAGTTCAGAGGCGCATCAACCGACCGGCTTGAAAACTCTATGCTTTCAACGGGGATTTCGGGAGGCAACAAGGTAAAGCGGCACACATTACTGTAAGAATAAGAGGCCCCCTTGCCTGTGCGGACTCTCACGTGAATGTAAAACTCTCCGGCTTTGTTGCCCGCATAAGTCAGTTGGCCGAATGTCGAGGCTGTGGTCGATATTGATTTTACGATGTCGGAGGAAGTGCTGGATGTTATCTGCTGATCGTCCGTGCGCCGGTACCACATGTAGTTGATGGCATCATAGGTTGCCTCACGCTGCACAAACACAGGGATAAAATCGCTTTCATCCGAAAGAGCAAATGTCATATTGTCAGGTATGGTCGCAGAAACTTTACCTATGGCCGGAAGATATAGCAGATACTCAGGAGCGGCACTCTCATCACATGACAGAAGCAGACAATCCTCATATTCAGTCAGAGACCAGTCACCGGTTGCGCTCGCATCGGAGCCTGACGAATTAAACGCACCATCTCCGTCGGCATCAATGCTGAGGGTATTGCCTTCCAGTGAAAACGCGGGATCCTTAGCAAGAAGCTGCAATACATCCTGCACGGAAGGAAGCTCAGAGTTAAATCTGAAAGCAACCACGACATTATCCAGTTTTTTGTTGTCACCGAATTTTACAATCATCGGTATGCTTGCAGTTCCTTCTCCCATCACTCGGGCACAACGGTCTATATCAATACTGTTTCCTGTGAGTGAAGCCGGCATGTATATAATGTCGCCGTCCTCACATGGGGCGATGCCCTCGCCCATGCCTCCTACCATCGCGGACTCAAACTGTGTGAAGCTCCAGCCGTCAACACTGCCGTCGGTCAACTGACGGCCTGTGAAGCCTGAGCCGGAGTACATCCAGTCCTGCGACGGACTGTTGGCACACCAATAGCTCCAATAGCCCTCATACCAGGCCGAAAGCCACTTTGGCTCATAGACCGAAACGCCTCCATTTTCCTCAGTCTCCTCGTCTATGTCCCAGCAATCATAATCATAGGCCGGATAGCCATACTTGCCATAATCAAACGGATGCTGGATATAGTGAGACCCTGCAATGGCCATGTCTATAGACTCCTGGGCCATCATTGGAGCGTTGTCGCCCGGGGCTTCGGTCTGCCCCATGAAAGAGTTGACATTATAGTAGTCAAAATTGATAAACTCAAATTCCTTGGCCTTCTCGAAGTTGAAAAATACATGTTTCAGGACATCCTGGTTGAGACTGTAACCGACACCACACAGGGTGCTGCCCATACTGCCGGTGTACTGGGTGAGCATCGACAATCGTGATGAATTGGCACAGATGGCTTTCATCATTGTCTCGCCCGACGGTTTTTCGCCATCCTCCCAGCGATAACCCCACACATAAGCATCGGAGCCATATTTGTCGCCGTTATACTGGATTACCAGTGCGGCCCTGTTATTGCCCGTGCCGGTCCAATGCCGGATAAGGTCAAAATCTATCGGATGGGCCGACGCTGTAAACGCGGACAACCCGACAGCCAATGAGAGTAATTTTGTTCTCATGATCAGTTTATTATTTGGTTAACTAAAAAAAGAATTTCAAGGATTGGGAATGCCGGGAAGATCTATGTGCAGATCCTGCGCGCGGCTCAGTTCGGTGGAGGTCTCGCCAAGCCATCCGCAATATTGATTTACTCCTGTAAATACACGTATGAAGTCGACCCCGTGGAGCTCGACGGGATTACCGGCGGCGTCCACAGCCCACGAGATGTCAAACGAGTTAAGATCGGCATACTCATTGGGGTGATTGTCGACATAACCCCACGGATAACTGTAAAGCACGTAGTATGTTCCATATCCGCTTATGTCGTGCCCGTTGGGTGCAAGAAGAGTCCCGCCGAACGTCAGGCTGTCGGCTTCAAGCCAGCGGGGATAATACTGCTGGTTGTGAAAGATATTTTTGGCCATATAGCCCTCGCCACCCGAATTGTCGGCCCAACGTATGTAATAAATGTCATCAAGACTGTTGTCCTCGTCAGCCACGAAGTCTCGGTCGGGGTCGGGACGGAAATATGTGATGGAATAGCCATGACGTGTAGCCGGCGAGTTATATTCGCTGCCGGCAAGTTCATACCACTCATCATCGGGCAATCCGTTACAATTTGTATCATAACTGACCATCACGATGCCGGGCTCGGCCGAGCCTCCTTTCTTGTCGGGTTGCAGTAGTTCGTAAAAACAGTTTCCCCAGATTCTGAAATCTCTCTCTCCCGGCACATTGATGACCGTGTGGTCAAATCCGAACGTGACATATCCGCCATACCCTCCAAGCGATATCATGATATCGTTTGTGCCCGAAATGGACTCCTCTGCTTTCTGGAGTATTGACTCATATGTGTCACCATCTTCATAGCGCGGCATCTCGTTGATAAACTGACCCGGAGCAGGACAGTATTCATAGACCCTGGAGATATAGGGACTATACTCGATATCCTCATGAAGCACATGCACGTCAAATGTGAAATCATAGGGAGTCTCGCTGTCAATTATCCTGATGTTTACGGTATAGTCGCCCTCGTCACGGGCAAGAAATATATAATCTCTCTCCCGGCTTACGACTGAGCCGTTGACCCTCCACTCATATCTCTCACCGGTGAGGGCCGGATGAAGGTCGAGTTTACACATCCGGCGTATGTAATACACATCGTCGATGCCGAGATTGACCATAGGAATATCCCGGTCGCAAGCCGGCAGCATCATGCCGGCCGATAAGACTAACAGCCAGTGTTTCATTTTGCAAGAAATGTGATGTGAGCCGGAATATCCCCGGTGCGCACGCTCCACTTTCTGTAACCGTCCGGGCTAAAGCAATAGAGTGTGCCTGATGAAACGTAATTTTTAGCATCGGTCACAAATATGTCACCGGTTTCCGGATGGACGGCTATGCCATAGGGTATGGTTATATCCTTTTCGGTGCCGTCCTTGATGAAGTTGTCCGACACGATTTCTTTCGTGCGGATATCAATCACTCCGTAGCTTATGGTATTTGACGCCGTATAGTTGTTCCATTCGGTAGCGTAATAGTACATATAGTCGCCGAAAAACGCCATATTGGAGCATGCGACAGGTATTGTGTCAGTCACAATCATCTGATTGAATCCAGGCTTTTTCTGCATGACATACAGGCGGGATGGACGATACTGGTAGTCGCCGCGCGATGTTACCCACAACTTGCCGTAACGGTCTTTCTTGAGACGGTGGAGATTTATGCCCACGGGTATCTGTTGGACCTGTTTGAAGTCTACCATCTGGATTACGGACACTGTATTGTCATAGTTTGGAGCCCTGTAGCCCCCTGAATTTGCAACATACATATAATCGTCGACTATTTCCATCTCTTCCGGCTGATAACCTACAGAAACTTTTCGTGTGACTGAAAGAGAAAGTGTATCGACCTCATACACCGCTCCTTTTGGCGCATTTGGATCAATCAGGACGGGACCTACATAGGAACTGACGTAGGCTTTGCCGCGATGAAATCTCACATAACGGCAATTAGGGATGTCGACCTGTCCGAGTCTTACCCCCGTGTGCGCGTCAAGGACCTCGACCTTGTGTGAGCAGTTGACGACCACATACAGTTTACGTCCGTAAATGCCTATATCGTTGCCCACGTCACCGAGTTCTTTGATGACATCGGGATTTTTCTCAGCATAAAAATTCCGGGCATACAGGCCGGTGTGGTAATCATAATAATCCAGCGTGCATTTGTTGGAGCCCATATTGCCTTCGTTGACGAGATATAATCCCCTGACGGCACTGTCGCGGTTCTCGTCGCCGATTATGTCATACTCCGTAGGCACCACAAGTTCGTCCTCTCGACAACTTGTGGCAACCGTCAGGAGCAGCAGAATATATAAGAAAAATTGTATCGTTTTCATATCTCAACAGTTATGGTAAACCTGTAATTACGTTTCGGCATCGGATAATTGAGTATCACGTCATAATCCTGGCTGAGCAGATTGTTGACCTCTACCAGCCCTCTCAGACTCACTTCGCCCAGTCTGAAATCCTTGCTGAGCGACAGGTCGGAAGTATACCATGGCTGAGTGTAATTATATCGGATATTCTCCTGCTGGTTATATCGTTCGCCGACATATATCCACGAATAGTTGAGACTCCAGCCACGCCACTGCGCATTGGCCACAGCCGACCCCGAGTGGCGAGGGATGTAGGGTATCTGAT
Organism: Duncaniella muricolitica; assembly: GCF_910574735.1. Classification (NCBI taxonomy): domain Bacteria; kingdom Pseudomonadati; phylum Bacteroidota; class Bacteroidia; order Bacteroidales; family Muribaculaceae; genus Duncaniella; species Duncaniella muricolitica. The sequence goes on from NZ_CAJTCF010000105.1 coordinate 8,045, forward strand.
CCCGGTAATAGTTGTCGGCCGGATTGGTTATGTCAATGGCCCGCTGGAAGGTGTATTGCCCGCGGAGAGTCAGATAGAGACCGGGTGAAGGATTGACCGTCAATAGTCCGGTCACATCGACACCGCGTATGTCCACCAGCCCGAGATTAAGCATAGTCCAGCGAAACTGCTGCCCTTTGGGATAGGCTACAATCTTGTCCTTCACACGGTTGTAATACACATCCGCGCTAAGCCTCACACCCGACACAAACGATGAGGAATGACGGTCATACAGCAGACCGACATTATACTGTGTCACACGTTCGGGCGAGAGGAGCGAGTTGCCCATGTCGGCATAATAAAGGTCATTGAATGTCGGCATCCTGAACGACCGTTTGCAGAAGGCTCTGAGGGAAAAGTCTTTATTGCGAAGCGGATATCCGTTAATGAAGACTGCAGGAGAGAGCACATGCTTGTCGGCCGGAGCCTGCTGACCCTTTATCCTGTCGTGGATAAATGTGCCCAGCGCGCTCGCCTGTAGCTTTAGCCAACCCAAATCCAATGCCGTCGCAAAGGACAGATATTGCGATATGCGGTCGGGCCTGACAAATCCGTAGACATCGGCGTCAAGAGCATTCCACATAAAATCATAACTTGCCGATATGCTCCAGCAATCCATGATTTCATACTCGTTGGCCGAGGAAAAATAGATTTCCTTCTGCCTGTAGAGATTGTCAATCTTTATCTGCTTGTCATCATTGTTGACATAATGGGTGCGGTAAAAGGCATATTTCAGACTGTTGAGAGTTGAGAATTTCCCAAAAAATCCGCTATATCGTCCCTGTACAAAAGAGTTGGTGTCCCAGATTCTCTCACCACGCCGCCACACATTATTGACTATCGCACCCGGCACACCACGCTCGGAGTTGTAATTATAGACCTTGAAGGTCCAGTTGCCGTTACGCAGTGCCCCATAGGTATTGAGTTCGATACGCGTGGCATTAATATCTCCGTTCTGACGCACTGCGGTGGTGTCATAGGCAAGTTCACCGGCCGGATTCACTCTGCGGTATCGGAATTTGTATTTTCCGCTCGAATTAATCCACTCCGCGCTCAATGAGGCTGAGAGCCTCTCGCCCAGCTTCAGCTCCACCAGAGCCGATGGATTAAGCAGATCGAAAGAGCCTGTGCGCACAGTGGCCCGCGCATGATAAGTCTCACCGTCGTCGAAAACCGGAATGCGAGTCCTCATATAGATTGTACCGGCCGAACCGAAATCCTTGGCCGGCTGCAGTATCTCGCTTTTCTGGCCGTTATATAACGACAGCACCTCCATATTATCGAGCGAAAACTGACCAAGGTCTATCTGTCCGTTCTGCGCATTGCCAAGCTCGACACCATCATAGACCACTCCAGTATGGTTTGTTCCCATCGAACGGATGTTGACAGTCTTTATGCCCCCCACTCCACCATAGTCCTTGACCTGTACGCCTGAAAAATAGCGCAAGGCATCGGCCACGCTGTTGCTGTTGAGCCGACGCAACTCCTCGCCCGACAACACTTGGGCCGGGATTACATCTTCATAAGGCTTTCGGGCCGTAACCACGACTTCCTGCAACCGATGTGACAGTGAGTCGGCCGGCTCGTCGGCCCGGATTTCAACCGGTGAAACAATACCACACAGTATCATTACCGGGACATACAGTCGATATGTCATTATTTCTCGTCATGTAAGTTAATACTCAGAATAAAAAACTTCCCGTCTGCGTATCAACAGAATGTACGCAGACGGGAATATACTCATATCTCTGACGAGTGACGATGACTTTGAGACCCTTTCACGAAAGAGTCCACAACGACCTGCCCATAATCCCGTAGGCACAATTCTACTTTACGGCTATGGCAGGTCTTCTGACTCATCCCAATCCATTGCGCCTTCTCGAGACATACGGTTGTCTCAATGACATTGTGCAACAGACTTTGGTGCAGGACTTACAGCAGCGGGTACTGTCCCGGATTCTCACCGGATTCCCTTTTAAATCTCCTGAAACGCATCTGTTTGTCATGACTGATGCGATTTCACAGACTCACTCCTAAGCCTGGGAGATACCATTGCGGGTGCAAATGTACAAAAATTTTCCATCTCCCTACCACTGTTCCAGATTTTTTTTGCAATTAAATGACCGCATAACACATACCCGGACCTGTGTCAGAAATGGCACAGGTCGTTAGCCCAGTCGTAATATCCTCATGGAAAATTTGAAATACAGAAGTCATCTTGACTTTTTGAGTCTGTTAATGTGTTTAAGAAATATCACATGGAATGCCAGGAGATTCCACCCTTTCCAGCTGGAAACCGTTTTATCGAAACGAT
>NZ_CAJTCF010000106.1:0-10323 GCF_910574735.1 Duncaniella muricolitica
TCAAATAGTTCGTCCATGCCCTCGGGCAGGCACATCCATATTGCATCTGCGGTTTTCATACCGCAAATTTAACACTTTTCTCAAAATCCATGCACCGCCATTTCGGCTTGACCCCAAAATGTTGAATTACGGGAGATGGACGGCTACCGCGTCTATCTTCTGGGTCATCTGCGTGACCATTATTTTCCCCAGTACACCAATAAGAAATTTGTAGATGCCCGTGTTGACGAGGCATACGACACGTTTGTAACCCTGCGCCTTGAAGGTCATGACCCGGTTATGGCACAGGAAATGGCTATGCGCACACTCCTTGCCGGACTGTATGTGTCCCGCTATGACATTGTTTACAGCGTCATAGAGGAAAGCCTGTGGACACGGCTGCCTGAAGAATACTGGCCCGATTTCGCCGTGCATCTGCTCACAAAGAAAAGCGTGCATGACATTCTTGACCGCTATGAGGTCAACGGCGATTTCCTTGACCGCGAAACACACCAGCCGATGCTGACCGAACTGCTGGGAGAAATATCCGAAATACTTGACGGATATGAGTTATAACCGGCTCCAGACCATGCGCGACAACATCAATGCCATAAGGCTTGCCCTGCGCCTTGATGTTGAACATCGCAACGCGGAAAATGCGCTTGAAAGGGAGATACTGCGCAAGTATGCCGGATTCGGCGGGCTGAAATGTATCTTGCAGGACGCCAACGAACTTGCCGATGCCGCCAAGTGGAGCAAGAGCGACATTGAGCTGTTTGCGCCTACGGTTGAACTGCGCCGTCTTATTCACGACTATTCAAAGGACGACCGGGAGTTTGCCGCATACATGGACTCGCTGAAAGCGTCCGTATTGACGGCGTTCTATACTCCTGCACCTATCATTGATGCGCTTGCCACTTCACTGCGTGAAAGAGGTGTTAAGATTAAAAAGTTCCTTGAACCGTCTGCCGGGCAAGGTGCTTTCATCGACTCTTTTCTTAAAAATGAGAACTATCCGGGCACGGAGGCACTCGCCTTTGAGAAAGATTTGCTGACAGGCAAAATCCTATCTGCCCTGCACCCATCTATCTCCACCGAGATAAAAGGATTCGAGAAAATTGACCCTGATTTTGAGGGATACTTTGATGTGGCTGCATCAAATATTCCTTTCGGTGACTTTGCGGTCGCCGATCCTCGATATGCCACAAGCAAGGAGATTGCCTACCGTCAGTCAACAAAGGCTATCCACAATTATTTCTTTCTCAAAGCACTGGACTCGGTGCACGAGGGAGGTATTGTGGCCTTTATCACATCGCAGGGTGTGATGAACGCCGCCAGCCCCTTCGTGCGCATTGAGCTTATGAAACGCTCTGACCTTGTGGGAGCGGTACGATTGCCAAACAACACTTTCTCCGATAACGCCGGAACGGATACAGGCTCAGACTTGATTATCCTGCAAAAGCATACGGGTAAGAAAGGAATGTCGGCTGATGAGGAATTTTTCATCCAGTCAATCGTTGACCGTGATACAAAAGCACCGACAAACAAATATTTTGCGGCATATCCGCAGAATATCATCTGCACCGAGGCGAAAATTGGCACTGACCCATACGGCAAACCGGCTATCATCTACAAACATGAGGGCGGTGTCTATGGTATAGCAAGAGATTTGCGTGATGCGTTGGAAGATTCTTTGCGTCTGCGTCTGAACCTTGAATTGTATAACAACCAAGGCATAAAGCCGCCTACGCCAGACCCTGTAAAACCGATACCTGCGCCCAAGCCCAAAGTAACAAAGGTTACTGAAACTCCGTTGATGACGCAATACAAGGAGATGAAGAAACGACTCCCGGACGCGATATTGATATTCCGTGTGGGCGACTTCTATGAGATGATGGGCGAAGATGCCGTGAAAGCGTCGGAGATACTGAATATAACACTGACCCGACGACGCAACGGCAAAGCAGGGAGCATCGAACTTGCCGGTTTTCCGCATCATGCCCTCGACACTTATCTCCCCATGCTCGTAAGAGCCGGGCAAAGTGTGGCTATCTGTGAGCAACTTGAAGATCCAAAGCAGAAACAAAAGAAGGAATACAAGCCTACGGAGATTATAACGCCGCCACCGACGGTTGAACCAAAGCCGGCTCCTGAACCTGTTGAACCACCAACACCGGAAGTCAAGCCGCAACCGCAGGAGATTGAAACCGAAGGTGGGCCCGACTATAACGATAATCCCGACCCGCGTCTGTTCGCCTATAATCTTTTCGGAGAGTTAGAACCATTGCAGAAACCGAAGCGTCAGCCACGACAGCCAAGGACCGAGGAAGATAAGCCGAAACCCACACCGAAAATTGAAATTTCAGATGCTACCGCCAAGAAATTCCGCCCGCTATCTGAAAAGGAGTTGGAATTTTACGGTTCTCTGAACTGGGAGGACAATCCGCCCATCAACGGCTTCTACGAAACGATGATGAGCATAGCCCACCGTCAGATGGCGGAAATGGAAGCTGAACGACAGGCAGCGGAAGCTACCAAGAAAAAGATAATCACGGAGAATGGCACTGTCATCGAAAAGACCGAGGGCTATTTTGTTCCACAGCCAAGAGTGGCAAAAGTTGAAAAGCCGGAAACCGTCGAGCGTGATATGTCGCCCCGCAAGTTTTCCGAGGATATTCAGTATTTCCACCAGAACGGCTCAATGGTCGTGGATAACGGTCAGGTCGGCTTTCTTTCGGAGGTTCGCAAGAATGGTGCGATATTCACTCCACTCCCAATCAAACCGGAGCAGGAGAAACGCGCCATGCTCTATATTACCCTGTCGGAAACATATCAGCAACTCTATCATTACGAGGCTGAAACGCATGAGGAAAATGCTGATATGCGTGAACACCTCAACGAGTATTATGATGAGTTTGTGGACAGATACGGCAACCTCAACGAAAAGCAGAACGCCAAGTTTATCCTTATGGACGCCAACGGCCGTGACGCACTCGCATTGGAGCGTGGTGAAAACGGGCATTTTGTCAAGGCTGATATATTCGACCACCCGGTATCCTTCGCCGTTGACGAAGTTACTTCTGTCGATACACCTATGGAGGCGTTATCAGCGTCGCTTAATAAATATGGAGAGGTAAACCTCGAATATATGGGCAGTCTTGTCGATATGGAGCAGGACGCGATGATTGACAGCCTCGTCGGACACATTTTCTATAATCCGTTGGTTGCGAACTATGAAATAGCCGACCGCTTCATCGCCGGAAACGTGGTGCAGAAAGCCGAGGAGGTCAAGGCGTGGATTGACCGCGAGGAAGAACGTATCAAGGATTTTCCCGGTTTTGACGGCGTTGAGCCGTTCATCGACTTGTCAAAGGAGTCTTTGAGAGCGTTGGAGGAAGCGACACCGCGCCGCATTACATTTGATGAACTGGACTTTAATTTCGGAGAGCGATGGATACCGACAGGGATATACTCCGCATATATGAGCAACCTCTACGGTACTGATGTGAAAATAGCATATACGCCCTCTATGGACGAATATTCCTGCACTGCCCAACACAAGAACATGAAGATATGGGAGGAGTATTGCGTCCGTGGACACTATCGTACCTATGACGGCATGAACTTGTTGAAACACGCCCTGCACAACACTGTGCCGGAAATCAAGAAGTGTATCGGTCAGGATGAGAACGGACACGACATAAAAGTGCCTGATGCCGAGGCTATACAACTCGCCAACTCCAAGATTGATGAGATCCGCAATGGCTTTACCGATTGGCTGGAGGCTCAGTCGCCGGAGTTCAAGGAGCAGCTTGTGGATATGTATAACCGCAAGTTCAACTGTTTCGTGCGTCCGCATTATGACGGGTCACACCAGACATTCCCCGACATCAACATGAAACTGTTGGGAGAGCGTTGCAATGTCAAGTCAATATACCAGTCGCAGAAGGACTGCGTTTGGATGCTCAAGCAGAACGGCGGCGGAATATGCGACCACGAGGTGGGAACCGGTAAGACGCTGATAATGTGCATGGCAGCGCATGAGATGAAGCGATTGGGATTGGCACACAAGCCTATGATTATCGGACTGAAAGCCAATGTTGCCGATATTGCCATGACCTATCAGGCGGCATATCCCAACGCCCGTATCCTGTTCGCCGATGCCAAGAGTTTTGAGGCGAAAAACCGCGTCAATTTCTTCAACCAAATAAAGAACAATGACTATGACTGCGTGATTATGTCGCACGACCAGTTCGGCAAAATCCCTCAGTCGCCGGAAATTCAGCAGGAGATCCTTCAGGCTGAACTTGACTCGGTGGAGGAAAACCTCGAAGTTGTCAAGCAGCAGGGGAAGGACGTTTCACGCGGTATGCTCAAAGGTCTTATCAAGCGCAAGGAGAACCTGACCGCCAAACTTGAAACGCTCCAATATCAGATGGAGCAGAACAAGGACAGCATCGTTGATTTCAAGCAAATGGGTATAGACCACATTTTCGTTGACGAAAGCCATCAGTTCAAAAATCTGATGTTCAACACCCGCCATGACCGTGTTGCAGGACTCGGCAATTCGGAAGGCTCCCAACGTGCGCTCAATCTTCTCTATGCCATACGCACCATTCAGGAACGGACAGGCAAAGACCTCGGCGCGACATTCTTGTCGGGTACTACAATCTCCAACTCCCTCACAGAGTTGTATTTGTTGTTCAAGTATCTGCGTCCGAAAGAACTTGAAAGACAGGACATCCGGTGTTTTGACGCATGGGCGGCGATATTCGCAAAGAAAACAACCGACTATGAGTTTAACGTAACGAACAGTATCGTGGCAAAGGAGCGTTTCCGCTACTTTATCAAAGTGCCGGAGCTGGCGGCTTTCTACAATGAGATAACCGATTATAAGACGGCAGAGGATGTTGGTGTTGACCGTCCGGCAAAGAATGAGATACTGCACAACATTCCGCCTACACCACAGCAGGAGGACTTTATCCAGAAGCTGATGGAGTTCGCAAAGAGCGGCGACGCCACAATATTGGGGCGTGAACCGTTGTCGGAAACCGAGGAAAAGGCAAAGATGCTCATCGCCACGGACTATGCCCGTAAAATGGCACTGGATATGCGCATGATTTCTCCGGCATACGAAGATGATCCGAACAACAAGGCTTCACACTGCGCCAAGATGATTGCTGAATACTATCACAAGTATGACGCTCAACGTGGCACACAGTTTGTTTTCAGTGACCTCGGCACTTACAAGCCCGGAGAGTGGAATGTCTATTCCGAGATTAAGCGAAAGTTGATTGAGGATTATGGTATTCCGGCGCATGAGATACGGTTTATCCAAGAGTGTAAGACTGAGCGGTCACGCAAGGCAGTCATTCAGGCTATGAATGACGGCGATGTGCGTGTGCTTTTCGGCTCAACTTCGATGTTGGGTACTGGAGTAAACGCCCAGAAAAGAGCGGTTTGCATCCATCATTTGGATACACCGTGGCGACCGTCAGACCTCACACAACGCGATGGCAGAGCCATTCGAGCAGGTAATGAGATAGCCAAGTTATATGCTGATAATAAGGTTGATGTGATTATCTATGCGGTTGAAAAGTCGCTTGACTCATACAAGTTCAACCTTCTTCACTGCAAGGCTACTTTCATCGCCCAGCTCAAAAGCGGTGCTTTGGGAGCGCGAACTATCGACGAGGGTTCTATGGACGAGAAGAACGGCATGAATTTCTCAGAGTACATGGCGATACTCTCCGGCAACACCGACCTGCTCGACAAGGCAAAACTTGAAAAGCGGATAGCGGCGTTGGAGAGTGAACGTAAGTCGTTCAACAAAGGACGTGGCGACAGCGAGTTCAAACTCCAAACCATTACCCATGACATCGCCAACAACGAGGCGGCGATCGAGCGCATGAAAGCGGATTGGGAGCGTTATGACAAGGTTGTGCAACGTGACAAGGAGGGCAACCCTGTCAACAATCTCACGATTGACACCTGCAATCTTTTCGATGAGAAAAACATGGGTATCCACCTGCAAGGACTGGCACAGCGCACCGACACCCACGGTCAGTATCAGCGTATCGGCGAGGTTTACGGCTTCCCGATCAGCATTATCTCCGAAAGAGTGGTGTCTGACGGTATTGAGAAAGTGCAGAACCGTTTTGTTGTCGAAGGCAATTACAAATACAAGTACAACAACGGTCAGTTGGCAATGGCTGACACCCATGCCGCCTGCATGAACTTCGTCAACGCTTTGGAGAAAATCCCCGGCATAATCGCCCAGTACGAGGAACGCACCGCCAAGCTCAAAGCTGATGTTCCAATCCTCGAAAGCATCATGGCAAAGACATGGGGCAAGGAGGACGAGCTGAAGCAACTCAAATCAGAACTTGCCGCCCTCGACCGCAAAATCGCCGCCGAGTTAGCACCTAAACATGACGAAAAGGACGGCGAGGAAGTCAAGCCCGACACCCAACAGCAATCCGTCAAAGTTGTTGAACCTCCCGGTCAAGCAACCGACAATAAAAAGTCAATGGTGGCAGAGCCAATAGAGATTTATCGTCCGCCAATTACACCAAACAGGCCGTCATTCCGACCTTTCGGAACATAACCAAGTCAGGCACCGAGTATCACTACTTGATGCCTGACTTGATTTTAATATCTGCTTTGTATTATGACAATAATATATAAATCGGACAAACAACTTATTAAAATGGACAAAGTCCAACAAACTTCCAATTTCTAATATTATTCGTCCAGTTATTCAATCCATTAAACAAACATTGATATTACTTTTGCGATGTATTTATAAACCTAAATTTTTAACCAATGAAGACAGAATGTTTGAAGAAAATCCTCTTCGTGATTTTCGCTACAGTGCTTTCAGTTGGATTCATTGCGTGCCAAAATCAGATTGAGGATGTGCAGCCGATAGAATCCAACCAACCAGAAGTCGGGCTATTTAGGGCCCAAGCCGAAATCCCGGTGCATATGTTAAATTGAGTAGACCGAAGTGTTAAATATTCAAGCGTACAGTTTGACCAGGCGGAAGATGAAGAAGTCTCGGTCTCTGACGCCGCGCATTTGCGAGCGGAAAATCTTGACTTTAGAGTTGAAAGCCTCGGCTGAGGCATTGGTCGCACGACGACGGAAGTAGTTCAGGATAGTTGGAGCGTGGTTCTTGAATGTTTTGATTACCGAGCGGAAGTTGTTGTTACCAAGAGCCATTACCTTTTCATACCACTTGTTCATCCGCCCCATGGCTTTTGTCGGTGAGATTTTAGCGTTGAAAATCTTGCGCAGCTCCATCGCAAGGCTGTATGCAGCCTTCAATATTGGATAGTATTTGAACAGTATGTTGACACGATGGCGCTGTATGTCAGTCCATTTGTTCTGCGACATCATCAGAGTGTGTTTGCTGCGGGCCAGTATCTGGCGCATGGTCTCTCCGTTGGAGTACGTTACCGGCGGTTCGGACTTGTCGCGGTTGTTTTCCTCTGCGATGAGCTGTCGGCGAATGTCGATGCGGATTTCGTCAACGGCCTCATTATAGACCTGTTGGACATGAAAACGGTCGTTGACAACATGGGCGTTATAGAACACTTCTGCGGCGATGAGCATCATTGATGGCGAAAGATCGCAGGTCACTTCCTTGACCCTGCGTCTGATTGATTTCCCCATAGCTCCGATGAGTATGGATATAATTTCGTGACTCTTTGTTCCTGGAATGGCTGCCGCAAGTGTTCCCTTGCTTCCGTGGCCGTCCTTGTTGGTCAGGAACGTCCATACCTCGCCGTTGCTCAGACACGTCTCGTCAAGGCTCATGTACGGACCAATATTGGCGGCATTGAAATAGAACCCACAGCCAAGCTCCTGTTCGCACCAGTCGGCGTAACCGCTTATTCTGTTGCGATATAAATCCGCAAAATGCTTGCCGTTGACGCAGTACATCTGCGCTATATGCTTAATCGACAGGGCTGTCGTCTCCACCTTCATCTTTTAAAAAAGCCACAAACTCGGAGCTGAGTCGTGTCCCTTCCTCGTTGGGAAGCTCGAGGTTGTAGCTGAAGATTTCGTTGGTCTGCTTGTCCCACCACTTATTCTTGCGCATATGTAGAAATACCGGGCGACCTCGCATCGGATAGTCCTGTATCGTAACGTAATCCGTATAGCCTCGCGCTACGATATGCGGATTACGATAGTCGTCATCAGATAGTTTCTTCTTTTCGTCAAGCCATATGTCATAAGACTGTTCCGTGCGCTCGAAGCGCACCATCTCAAATAGTTCGTCCATGCCCTCGGGCAGGCACATCCATATTGCATCTGCGGTTTTCATGCTACAAATTTAACACTTTCCGAGAAATTACATGCACCGGGGTTTCGGCTTGAGCCCTATTTAGCCGTTCTACATCGGAACTCCCCTTCCTTCAAGGAGCAGACCTTTCGTATATCAATGAACTTCAAGATGGAGGAGTCAAGTATTACGATAATGGCAACGAAGTTGACCCTTATCGCATGCTCAAAGAATATGGAGGCAACCTTGTTCGTCTCCGTCTTTGGCATAATCCCACAACATGGACTCAGTATTCCACTTTATCCGATGTGAAACGGAGTATTGGAAGAGCAAAGGCCGCTGGGTTAAACGTCCTTTTGGACTTTCATTATTCAGATTCATGGACAGATCCGGAGAAAAATCTTGTTCCAGAAGCTTGGCGACCAGTAGTGAAATATTCTGATATACTTGCCGATTCCGTGTACAATTACACATATCAGACCTTGACACACCTAATGAACACAAATCTTTTACCTGAATTGGTTCAAATAGGTAATGAGACTAACAAATCAATCATGGTCGCAGATAATGCTGACCTTGAACCTACAAATTTTGTTAGAAATACAAAATTATTTAATGCGGGCCTTCAAGCCGTTGCTGATTTCAATTCTGATAATAGAAAGAATATACAGACGATACTTCACGTTGCCATGAACCCCAATGATGCGATGTATTGGGTATCGAACCATAAGAAATACGGACTAAAATCATTCGACTTGCTCGGAGTTTCGTATTATCCTCAGTGGCAAGATTATACGCCGGCACAACTTGGAGAGTTTGCCGCTCGCCTCTACTCTACATATGGAGTTCGACTTTTTGTAGCAGAAACCGGTCATATATGGACGCGAGCATGGAACGATGACAATATTAATCTCATGAGTAAGATGTGTATGGGTTATCCAGAAACACCTTGTCCACAGCTTCAAAAAGATTTCCTTATTGAAGTAAAAGAGGCTCTTATAGCTAATGGTGGAGCTGGATTCAGCGCATGGGAACCTTTCTGGGTATCCGCAAATAATCAAACACTTTGGGGCGTTGGTTCCAATTGGGAAAACGTCGCATTTTTTGACTTCAATAATAATCTCCTGAAACATGGTGGTATGGAAGCTTATGGAGATTACAATGTGAAAGTAACTTTTGAAGTTAATATGTGGGAAGCCGGAAGCGATAAAAAAGGCTATATAACAGGAGACTTTACCGATGATGGCTTTGGAAATTGGCAAATAATACCAATGAAACAAGCAGAAGAGGGTTCTTCAACATATTATTTTGATACCTACTTGTGCCGGAACCAGAGCGGACGCTATTATTTCCTTTCTGACTCGACTTGGACAAGCCAAGAATATATCAATGGTTGGCAACAAGATCGGACATATAATATCTCGACATCTGATACTTGGATGAAAATAGCCAAGAAATTCGGAGAAGAGTAATCTCCACAATATACAACCGCTACCATTATCTGATAATAAGATGATGGTAGCGGTTATTAATTCAATAGAAAGTCCGATTTGTTGTATTGATTGTCCAAAATGTTGTCTTAAAGATGAGTCATTTAATCCGCTACATCCCTTAAAATTAGTAACTTTGCAATTGGATTTAATACCACCAGTAAATATGAGAACAGAAGCATTGGAAAAAAGGTTGCTAAAAATAATTTGCATCATCCTTGCTATGATTGGACCATGGAAAGCATTCTCAGCACCTCAGTTGCCAGAGCCGGAATTTTCATGGAAAAATGTAGCTGTTGATGGTAAGAAGACAGCTGTGTTTTGTATCTTCCGGGATAGTAGAGGAATTATGTGGCTTGGAACGAACAGTGGTTTGTATTTTTATGACGGTATCACGACACATCCTGTTGGAGAAACTGAGATTTTCGGGACCCAAGTTTATTCTATTGTAGAAAAGGCAATAGTTCGTTAAAAAATTATTCATAGGCTAAGCGGCATCTACCGCCAAGCCAAGGAGTTCTTTGACAAGTTTAGCATTTAAAGTCTTGTTCGGGTCAATTCCGC
>NZ_CAJTCF010000107.1:0-10128 GCF_910574735.1 Duncaniella muricolitica
ATCTGCACATTGTAGTTGGGTGTCGCCATTCCTTCGTATCCGTCTTCCTTGGCGTGCATGATGCCGCATTCAGGATCTGTAGGCGCGACTCCGCATCTGTCGGCACATTGCTCCAATGTCTTGTCATGAGCGTCTTTGCGGTCGCATGCCTTGCGGATAGCTGTAATCTTGCCCGGGACGTTCTTAAGTCCCTCTTTTTTCGCTTTCTCTTCAATGCGGTCTGCTATTTCGCGGGCTTCTTCTTTTGTATATCTGACATGGCCGGGGCTGTTGTCTTCGGCATTGTCTCCGTTCTCAACCTGTTCAAGCAAGGCTTTGACTCCTTCCTGTATGTCTGCATCTGCCGATGCCGCGAACTTCTCGGCGTTGCTGCGCCATTTTATACGCCAGCGTGCTGAGCGTGAACGTATTGTTGATCCGTCTATGAACAGGTCTTTGGCCAGTTCTATTTCTCCTCGCTCTACCAATATCAACACCAGACGCGAGAATATAACCTTAATATATGGCATGCACCGTGTCTTGAAACGGCTGATTGTCGTATGGTCAGGAAACTGATATGATGAAAGCCATATAAGATGCGCATCACGCTGCATGGCCGCCTCAAGTGCTCGTGTGGAATATATGTTGTTCATGTAGCCGAAGAGCACAACCTTAAGCAGCATTGCCGGGTGATATGGTGGCTGACCGTCGGAGGCTTTTGAATAACTGTCATGAATCTCTTTCAGATCCATCAGGTCGACTATATCCGAAATCAGCCTTGCAGGAGCATACGCAGGGATAAAATCACCCAAATTGGGCGGAAAGAGCAGATTGTCGTTGGGTATGTAAGACTTATACATTAACTTTGTATTCACTAGTTTTGAATACCATAAAGTTACAAAACTTTATGGACATAAAAAAAGCCTCAGCTTGTGAAAGTTGAGGCTTTTGCTATTTTTTGAGGAATAGTTCTGCAACACCCTCGCATGGTTTGACAAATGGAAGCATCAAGAAAGAGACGATCAGCAAGCAATAACTGAACGAAACAAAACCACCGATTCTGAATCCGATTTAGCGGTAATAGACATAGAATTTGCGGTCAGCATAAACAAACTTTATAATAAGGCCAAAAACAGCAAAGGGAAAAATAAGGTTTGCCGTTTTGACATAATTGCGGTTGATTGCAAAGGTCAGCTGTATGTTGTAGAACTCAAGCAAAACGCAGCAGCCGATAGTAGCGACAATTCCGCCAACGTAAAGGTGCATAGAAAAGACTTTGACGATACTATAGGCAATGACATTGATTGTCTATTTGCTAAAGAAATGGCTCAAGTCATAAATGTAAAAAAGAATCTTGGATTACTTCCGAAAAATGTGGATATTGACACAACTCTTAAACCAATCTTTGCCGTCGCTTATAGCGGAAAGGACTCCGATCTATTTAATGAGAAGTATCGGAAACAAGGAATCTATGTCATTGAGGTTTTGGAAGACAAAAAATTAAGGAAATGAAAATCACAGTACATCGTGGCTCCAATCAAATAGGAGGATGTGTTACCGAATACGAGTATAATGGCTGGAAACTGTTTGTCGATTACGGCGAACAGTTGCCGGGCGTACCTATACTTGACAAAAAGTTGGAGATAGAAGGACTTACCTGTGGAGACTTATCAAAGAGTGCTCTGCTGATAACACATTATCACGGCGATCATATAGGCAAGCTTTCAGAGGTGGCTGAGGCAATTCCTGTATATATGGGGTATACCGGCTGTGAAATTTACCGCAAACTTCAGCGACGTCTCTCTTATGTTAAAGGTGAGATAGGCGAAAAAGCGCGAAAATCGCACGAGCGTGCAGGCCTAATCCACACATTTATGGAGGATGAGGAATTTTCGATTGGACCGTTCTCTATCCGACCGGTCAAGATGGACCACTCGGCATATGATTCTTATGGCTTCATCATTACTGATGGTGCAGATGAATCTATAGTATTCCATACCGGTGATTTCCGCGCTCATGGTCTTTACGGTGATGAGTTCTGGGACACCATTTCCTCTTTACCCGATGCTGACGCTGTTGTATGTGAGGCAACCAATATTGAAAGGAGTCGAGATGAAGCCGAGCCAGAGTGGAAAATAGAAAAACATTTTAAAGAACTGTTCAAGCAAAATAAATACAACTCCGTATTTGTTTCATCCACTAATATTGACCGAATTTTTGGCATCTATCGCGCCGCTGCAGAGGCTGGCAGAATTGTACTGATGGATGAATATCAGTACTACATCCTTAACTCTGTAATAGGTAAAAATGACTGGATGCGTAATGAAACCGAACGTTTTGAGTTTATAGATGAGGATGGTTCTGAAGTGTCCGATACTTATGATTTGGGTTATGAGTTTGATAAAGGCCTCCCGTTTGTTCTCAAGCTTGATAGGACGGTTAAAAAGACTTCACGTTTTTATATCCCTGCCAAGCTCAGGAAATTGATAAATTGGAAAGGTTGTGTGCTGATAGCACGTCCTACCACACAATTTGAGTCGCTTATAGAATCGTTTCCAGCGCATCAGAGCAAAAAGTATCTTTCTCAGTGGAAAGAATATTTAAATCCGGATTCACCTGCATATAATGAAGGCTGTAAGGTTCGGGCAAGTACCCGTACGCCGATTTGTTCGCAAGGTATTGCGCATCCGGCTGCGAAGTTCAGGCACACACTTCCGGTGTTGTGCGTGGGGAGTCCGACCCATCGGGGTCGGCTCATAGAGAGTCAGCCCACTCTTGGACTGTGGGTTATGTCAGCGGCGGACAAGGGCGCAACCGTCACGGCAGAGCCGATGTCGCACTCCGCTATGGTCGCGAAATTTGCCACCGCAACTTTCCTAACAAAGCTTTGTTCAAAAAAGTTCACGATTCGATGAAAGAAAATCATCCATAGCCAAAATAGTGCATGAGCGGTCATTGCTCTCTGTTGGCTCCGGACTTTTTCAGCGGCAAAGATAAAGTGTAATTTTCAATCCCGCCAAATATTTTCCGCCGGATATAGCACAAGGTTGTATATGTATCTCAGTATATACAACCGGTATAGCGATGGTTGCCTCTCAATTCTCCGGCAAAGATAATACCACCTTATCAGACTTTCCAAATTATTCCGGGCATGGTTCCCGTTATTGCATTTTGGGCCTTCTATTCCCTTATGAAGTACCCTTTATTAATCCCAAAATATGCTTATAATCCGCCAAATCTATGGTTTTTGACCCACTTTTGGCGGATTATAACGAGGTTTTGTCAAATATTATTCTTAATTTTGCACTTGAAAATAGTATATAGAGACATGATAATTGGAAGAAAGCCAGAGCAAAAAGAACTATTGGAAGCCGCGAACTCAGAATATTCTAAGTTTGTGGCAGTATATGGTCGTAGACGTGTAGGAAAAACGTTCCTCATTCGAGAGACTTTCAACTATTCGTTTACTTTCCAGCATACGGGATTGGCTCGCGGAAAAATGAAGGATCAACTCCTCAGTTTCCGAGCTTCCCTTCAAACTGGCTCTGGAAAGAAATATAACCAATTTAAGAATTGGTATGAGGCTTTTTTTGCATTAGAAGAGTGGCTCGGTTCATTACCTGAAGGAAAAAAGATTGTTTTCTTTGATGAACTACCGTGGATGGACACTCCTCGTTCCAATTTCATATCCGGATTGGAACATTTTTGGAATAGTTGGGCTTCGGCAAGAAAAGACATACTTCTTATTGCTTGTGGCTCAGCAACATCTTGGATTGTCAACAAGCTAATAAATAATCATGGTGGCCTTCATAATCGACTGACCAACAAAATCCTACTCCATCCCTTTTCGCTCTTTGAATGCGAACAATATTCAGAAGCGAATAATTTGGGGTTGAGCCGTTATCAGATAGTTGAAAATTATATGATAATGGGTGGGATTCCTTTTTATTGGAGTTTGATGAAGAAAGAGCTTAGTATGGCTCAGAATATTGATGCTTTGTTCTTCTCAAATGAAGTTGAAGGTCTGTCACATGAGTACGAACAATTGTATGCCTCTTTGTTTAACAATCCGGAACCATATATGGACATTGTATCGGCATTGGCAAAGAAAACAAAAGGATTGAGTCGTGATGAAATTTCAAAGTTGGCGAATGTGCGCACCGGAGGTGAATTGTCAAAACTGCTTAATGAACTTGAATGGTGTGGTTTTATAAGGAAATATAATAGTATTGGAAAGCACTCAAAAGATGCACTATATCAGCTGATTGACAACTTTACATTCTTCTATTTCCAATATATAAAGGGTAATAAGAACAACGATTCGCATTTCTGGACTAATAATATTGGCAGTCCCTTACATCGAGCTTGGAGTGGGCTTGCTTTTGAAAGAGTTTGTCTCCAACACATCGCTCAGATCAAGGAAGCTCTTGGCATATCCGGAGTACTGTCAAATGTCTATAGTTGGAGAACAGAAGCGAATGAGGATAAAGGCATTGATAAAACACAGATAGATCTGCTGATTGACCGCAATGATGGAGTAATCAACCTATGCGAAATGAAATTCTCCGCGCAAGAGTACGCAATTACCGAGGACGAGGAAATGAAACTCCGTCACCGTCGCGGCAACTTCATCGAAGCCACCCAAACCAAAAAGGCAGTCCATATTACGCTTGTCACTCCTTATGGACTGAGGCAAAACTCCCATTCGGCAATCGCCCAAAATGAAATTATAATGCGTCACTTATTCTTGTGATAATTTGAGGAATTATCAAATACCCTATTGATGCACTATATTTGCACTTCCTTCTAAACTAATTTTACATTCAGAACTGCC
The DNA here is from genome assembly GCF_910574735.1 of Duncaniella muricolitica. NCBI lineage: Bacteria > Pseudomonadati > Bacteroidota > Bacteroidia > Bacteroidales > Muribaculaceae > Duncaniella > Duncaniella muricolitica. Next base: position 4,814 of record NZ_CAJTCF010000107.1, read on the forward strand.
AAAGAAATCAAAATCTGCGGTAATTGTTCCACAATTATGTAATGGATTACTTCCTGTACATCCTACCATGTCACATCGATTGACGTAGTTAGATAAAATTTGAGAGTGTGGCAATTCACTGCCTGGCTTAGTTGATTTGTATACAGTTGTACATGCCAACATATTTGAATTAGGTGTAATATAGTCGAGCATTCTCTTTGAGGATTCAGAACAGTGATGTGGGATTTTCAGAAAAACCATATTACTTATTCTATCCTCATCCATAAGCTCTATTTCAGCATTTGGCAAATCTGCCCCAAACAACAATTTGTATGGACCAATTGTGATTAAAATGGAAACAGATGTTTGGTTTCGAGAAGGTGGCTGTACATTCTTGGGATCAGCAAGGTGAGCATCAATTAATCCTTTTAACTCATCAACAAATGGGGAAACCGCTTCAAATGAACAGCTAAGTTCATCAACACCCGCTATAATTTTTATACGATCAATTAATGATGACCCACCAGCAGGCACTGCGATAGGACTAAATGAACACTTCGTACGTTTATTTATTTCTCTTAATCTTTTTACGAAGTCTACCTCTCTTTTATTGGCTTGAAATGCTTTTATTGCGTAATCATCACTCCAAAATGATATTGGTGTAATAACTTTTGTATTGTCATAACTGCCGGTTGTATCATGCCGGTTTGGCGATTGACACGACCGTTAATCATGGCATCGCTCTGTGCAATCTGCTCGTCGATATTGTCATTGACACGTTGCAGAATGCCGTCGCGCACGGTCTTGGCATTGATATAGTCGCGGGCGGCGTCGATTTCTTCCTGAGAATAGAGGCCGGTCTGCGACATATCCATAAGAGTGGCAATAGGATTTCCGTCAAGAGATTCAAGTACACTTGGATCAAACATACCCTCTACTCTCTGACGCTGATACTCAAACATATTTTGTGCATCGTTCATCTCTTGTGGAGATGAAGCCTCGTAGCCATCTATATATGATTGACTGAGTTCACTGTCAATTTCCATTTCGATAGATGGAGTCATTTCGGCACCTTCCTCATCTTCTACACCACGACTCTGCGCCATAGCACCGAGATTGAGGCCACGGAGATTAAGGCTACGCTCCATATAGCCCAAGACTGCGGTACGCTCTTCATCTGAAAGATTGGGGTCATTGACCATGCTTTCAGCGAGTGCTCCCATATCATCGTTGGTAGTGCTGTCGATAATCTCACGGATAGGCTCCCAACGTTCAGGAGTGAAGATTTCAGCGGCTTTGCGGTCGGCTTTGTTCACCTGATGTTTCATGCTTCCATAAGCGATGCCAGATAGGGTGTATTTACCTGCTCCCATAAGACCCATAGAAAGAGCCATGCCACCCCAGATATCACCGTGAAACTGCCCTGTAAACAAAAGATTCTTGCGCTCGTAGACGGGGTTACCTTGCTCGTCGAGTACCTGATTACCCTGCTTGTCATAGACAGGCACGTTGGTATATGCGTCGTCGAGATTGAGCATAGTGCGCCAAAGCTGGCCGTAATATTCTTCGCTGACCTCGCCAAAGTAGTCAGAAACACCGAGGCGTTCAAACTGTTTGCGGGTGGTAGCAAGGATTTGGCCGTAGCTTGACGCATTGGCTCTCGCAAGCATACCGCTGATACGCTTACCGCCGAAAGTCTTTGCAAGAGCCGGTACAACGCCGTCGAGGTGTGCGCCGAACATTTCCGAGTAGTTCTCTATGATTGCGTTGGCCTCACCCTGCCATATTGCACTTCCCCAAGTTTTATCGTTGGAGAAGTCATAGTTGCCATTGGCATCGACAACTACATCACCGAGTTTGCGATCGATAATATCTGCGGTGGTCTTGCCGATCTGCACTGTATTGGTCATAAGCGGAGCACGAATAAGCAAGTCATCTGCCGTTGTGCCAAGAGCCTTGATGGTCCAATTCTCTGCCATGCGGCCAATGCCACGGACTCCGTATTTCTTTGCATAGGCTTTCACTCCTAACTCGGTCATTTCCTTAATGGCCGCTTCTCCTATTGGTTTTGCAGTGCTACGAGCAGCGGCCTTTCCGGCCACGTTGATTACTTCGTAACCACCACCTGTAAGAGCAAAGTCAAGCATGAACGATGGCATATAGCCTGTCATAACACCGGCCCTGTTCCAGAAAGACGCATTACCACCATACATTTCTTCTACTTGCTGTTTGTCATGTATGGCCTTAAGCATTTCTTGACCGGCTTGTTTCTCGCCTTCAGTAGCGTCTGGGGCAGAATATTTGTCGACATTAAGCATGGTCATAGCGTCCATTAGATCACCTGTACCAAAATCCCAGGTGCGGCTGTCGCTGACAACTCGACCGAACCCACGCCAGAAGCCGACATCCTTACCAATCTGCCTGTCACGTTCCTCGTACAAGTCCTTGAGCTGCTCTTCCCTTTGCCGGATGGCGACACGCAGGGCAGAGTTCTCTTTGTCTGACATCTGGCGCGGGACGTATGTATTCGCGGCGAGGACAGCAGCAAGAGGAGCATCGTTCTTTTTATAGTCATCTGCCCATTCTCCATGCACACGACCCTTGCTATCTTCATACTTCCTTTTCAGTTCTGCGAGTTCAGCTTCAGCACGGCGAATCTGTGCACCCACCGACATATCGGCAGAGGCTATTGCTTGACGGAAATTGAATGTAGACATATCGGCCGCAGTCTTGCTCGTCGTGCGGTCTCCTGTAGGTGTGAGATATGTTTTCTCCATTTTACCGGTTTCAGGATTGAGTACCGGCTTACCTTCGACAGTCTGAAAGCCGAAGCCACGATTACCGCGGTAATACTCCGAAACATTCTCCATGCGCTCGCGAGTCTCGGCAAACATTGCATCGGTCTGTGCTTGCACTTGATTGAGTTGTCGTGATATGGCGATCTTCTCCTGCTCGGTAGGTTGCCACGGCTTATCTTCGATAGCTTCGCTTGTTGTCGTGTACTTGTAGCCGCGTTGCTTGCTTCGGTCATGAGCGACTGATAGATCCACATGGCCGTCGAAGTCGGTGCCGTCATCCTTTTTGCCCTGCATATAGACGCGGAGAGGTGCGCCGGGGTTGGCTGCTGCCCAACCGGCGAGACCGCCGGCGGCATTTACCTCGTCGGTCGACACTGTGAAGTCCTTGCCGCCACGGCGCAGTTTGAAGTATTGGGCTGAGGTAGGAGTAGCCGGTGGCGGTGTAGGAGTAGCCAACGTATCGACAGGGGTAGTAGGAGCGGCAGGGCGTTCAGGTGCGAATAAAGTATTGGCAAACGATTCATATGTATCAGGAACGTCGTAATTGTTCTCTTTTAGAGAATTATAGAGCGTCATACGATTATTTGTCCCCTCATTGCCTGATGCATTTAGAGTGCGCTCAAACGACTCGTATGTGTCGGGGACATCGTAATTATCGGCTTTAAGCGACTCATATAGAGTGTAAAGAGGTGATTTATTATCTTGTGCCATAACACTTTACTATTTCCATTTTACATTTGTTTTCTTTTTCTCCTTGGGTGGCTCTTGCTGTTGTGGCTTCTCGGAGTGACCCTTTGCCGGTTTGGTCGTGTTCGATGATGTTGTGCTTTTGGTGTTGCCGCGGCGGTCTTTTTGCTCTCGCTCAGTAACAACTTCCTGCGTAGCCTCGCTCCATGTGCCATGATTGAGGGCATTTTGCCGCATAGCCTCGTATGATGAAGCGTAGTGAAGATTGCCATCGCGGTCGTACCACGGATATTCAGGTGCTTTTCCACCGCCGCCACGGCTACCTGAACCAATCGGACGGCGATAGTTATTCTTGTTGATACGCGACTGCCAATAGGCTTCGGCATAGTCAGCCTCAATACGCTTGGCCTCGGCGGCGGCTTCCTGTTGATTGATTTTGCCCTGCATCAAGTCCATGCGGAGTTGAGCCATAGCAGCATCACGGTCGGCCTTGGCTTGCGCACGAGCGTCGGCGGCTTCCTTGTAGTGGTCGGCCACTTTCTCACGCTCTATTGTGTGATTCCAATTCCGCTCGTCTCGTGCGTCCTCAGCATCCCAGCGCATAGCACGCATGAATCCTTCCATATATTGCCGCTGATTATCCTCCCGGTCTTTCTTCAGTTGGTCGAAACGTGCTTTTGTGGTTGCGGCCATACCTTTCGAGGGGTCGAAAGCGTTGGGTGCATACTGTGTAGTGAAGTAGAGATTGCTCATAGCCGAGATACCCTCGCCGATAGCGGCGAAGATTGCCTCTCGCTTCTGCTTCTTGCGCTCCTTTTCAAGTTCCTCAGGTGTCGGGGGCTTATACGGCGACATCTGCTGGAACATTTCAACGTAGGACAGCTTCTTACCTTCGGGGGCTGTCTGCTGTTCATCGACAGGGGTAACATGCTCGGTATCGGTGGCCGTTTGAGGATTGGCGACATTGACAACGCCACGCTCCACGACCTCGCGGGCATTCTTGGGATTGTTCGGTTCGCCCTGTGCGGTTGTAGTGTCATAGCTGACACTCTCAACGCCGGTAGGCTCATCAGTGGCCACAGGGAGCTGTGGTTGCACAGTCTTAACCGGTGCAGTCGGTTGTGTGGCTTCATCAGCCCACGTCGTCTGCACCGGTCCTTGACCTCTTGCTAATATTTCTTCGGGTTTTACTGCCATAGTCGTTAAAGTATTCCCGCGATGTTAGCACCGGCCTGTGTCACGCCCTGAATGGCCTGTGATATATTGGCCGCTTTCTTCTGCTCAAGGTCGTTGAGTGCTTGCTGAATGTTCGCGTCGTTTTGTTGATATTGACTCTCAATAGCATCCTTTCGAGCCTCGCCGTTGACAGCGATGTTGGTAGTTGCAGTAGCAAGAGCCTCGTTGTTGGCTGCTTTCGCCGCTGCTACGCTTTCTTCTGTGCCGCCCATGACAGCCTGAACACCGGCAGCTTGTTTGTTGCGGTTACGGATAGACTCCTCGGTCCTCGTCAGGATTGCCTGTGCATCGGCCCTCTGGGTTGCGTCCTCATTATAGCGTCGATCATACCAATCCTGATTTTTGCGCCTCTGCTCCTGCAAATTCTTTTTAATACGTTTCATGGCTTTAGATGCAGATATGCCGCCGAAAATACTCCCGACAGCTCCTAAACCTGCGCCGATTGCGCCGCCTAATACGCCCATATACTGAATATCATTAGTGTCCACTAAAAAATCATAAGAGTACTTTGAAATTATTGAAATTCAATTTGTTGTGAGCGTTTTTGAGATGCGACGATTTGAAATTAACTTTGCAGTCTGAATCAGGCTGTTATGTTAAAAGACAAGTACGTTT
>NZ_CAJTCF010000108.1:0-9976 GCF_910574735.1 Duncaniella muricolitica
GTCTTTCGCTAATTTTATCACCAATGCCTTGAGTGCTATCGCTGCTTACTGCTTTTTCCCAAAGAAACCGTCTATCTCTTTGGAGTTTGTGACAGATAACCAGCTAACTTTGTTCTGATTGCTTATATCGAACTCACGTTATTTTATGTGGCAGACATCGGAATATCACGTAGACGATAACATTACGCTGCTCACTATGGTTAATATGCCACGATTCAATACCTATGGGGCATATATCAATTATTCTCCTACGTTCTTCGGATGCTGGCATCCATCCATAATGGCTGGAATCAATGCTCAGGATTTCAAAATAGCTCATAATGGCAAATCTATGAGCTTGGATAGACCATTAGGGACATTTCGATTCGATAATGCGGTACACCTTCCCTGGGATATGTGGTTGAATGTTGATTTCTCGGCAAGAACCTCAGGAAATGGAGATAACTGCTATGTCAAACCATACTGGCAATGCAACCTCGGATTATATAAATCGTTCGGGAATGAGACGTGGAGTATAAAACTGCAACTCAACGATATTTTCGATACTTGGAGACAGGAAGTTACATTATACGATGCTATAAGTAGCACCTCTTCTGAAAAGATATATGACACACGCGATCTGTCACTTACAATTAGATATAACTTCAATTCCACACGTTCGCGTTATAAGGGGCATGGTGCCGAGAATATCGATAAGAACAGATTTTGAAAAACAGGTATGATTCAGTCTGAAATTTTAGGTGTGGAGAATTTTTAGGTCGGCTTGGACCATTAATAATATTGACACACAAAAACGGCGTGTTCCGTTTTTGTTCCGGCAAATTTGGCGAAACGGGTGTAACTCGATGAGTTACACCCGTTTGTCGAAAAAATGTCGGGGTGAGAAGACTCGAACTTCCGACCTCCACGTCCCGAACGTGGCGCGCTGCCAACTGTGCTACACCCCGATTGGCATTTTCATAGCCTTTTTGCGGTCACAAAGGTAACGCTTTTTCGAGGAATTACCAAATTTTTTTCAATACATATTTTATAGATATTTCTATATGTGCTTTTCGTGACCCTTATGTACATGTTTTGTGTTCTATACAAAACATCCGTTTATGTATTACAAAAGTTATGCAATCACCTTAATTATTGGAAAAATTTTCTCCAAAGCGCACTTCGGTGGCAATTATTTACAAAATATACCCCATATAATGAAATATTGTCATAAAAATGCGTAACTTTGCACAATTCTTTTAATTTTTCATTAACAACAATTTCTAAGTACCGCAACAGTCAGATGAACAATGACCAGATTAAGGTGATGTTTGCTCAGGAAGAACACTGCAAGTATGCCGAGCAGATAGTCAACCTCATCTATGAATCGGCCTTGCAGCGCGGCACCGGCATAGCCCGGCGTTCGCCCGAGTACATCGCCCGCAAAATCAAGGGCGGAAAGGCCGTAGTTGCTCTCTGTGACGACCGTCTGATCGGATTCAGTTACATAGAGAGCTGGGAACATGGTGATTATGTGGCCACCTCGGGCCTCATTGTCGACCCGGAGTTCCGACGATTGGGGCTGGCTGCACGTATCAAGGCCAAGACATTTGAGCTTGCGAGGCTTAGATTCCCGTTTGCCAAGATTTTCTCTATCACGACTTCTCTCCCGGTGATGAAGCTCAATTCGCAGATGGGTTATCGTCCGGTGACTTTCTCTGAGCTTACCGACGACGAGGAGTTCTGGGCCGGATGCAAGGGTTGTGTCAACTATGATATACTCCAGCGCAACAACCGCCGCATGTGTCTCTGTACAGGCATGCTCTACGACCCGAAAGCCAAGTTTGAACGCCCCTCCAAAAGCCGACCCTACATGATGTGGCTCAAAAACCGTCTCGTCAAGATATTCAAGCACTGACACGCCCCCTCTCTCCACTCCCACATCAGCCCGTTAAGGGCATATACATTATTAAATAAGAAAAAACTCCTCCAATTATAACAGTTATGAAAAAGAAAGTAGTTCTCGCCTTCAGCGGCGGTCTTGACACATCGTTTGCCGCCAAATATCTCTCGGAAGACCTCGGTTATGAGGTACACACCGCCATCGCAAACACCGGCGGATTCAGCCCCGAGGAGCTCGAGCGCATCGAGCAGCGCGCCATGGCACTCGGAGCCGCATCACACGCCACTCTCGACGTCACAGGCGACTATTACGACAAGAGCATACGCTACATGATAGCCGGCAATGTGCTCCGCAACGGCACATATCCCATCTCGGTGTCATCCGAACGCATCTTCCAGGCCATCGCCATCATAGAATATGCCAAGAAAATCGGTGCCGACGCCGTGGCACACGGTTCTACAGGTGCCGGCAACGACCAGGTGCGCTTCGACCTGACATTCCAGATACTCGCTCCCGAGATTGAAATCATCACCCCGACCCGCGACATGACCCTCACCCGCGAGTATGAAATCGACTATTTGCGCAAGCACGGCATCGAGGCCGACTATAAGAAGATGGAATACTCCATCAATAAGGGGCTCTGGGGCACAAGCATCGGCGGCAAGGAGACTCTCCATTCCGAGCAGACTCTCCCCGACAGTGCCTATCCCAGCCAGGTCACCGCTCAGGGCGAGGAAAAGATGACCATAACTTTTGACAAAGGTGAGGTAGTGGCCGTCAACGGCAAGCCTTATGCCGACCGCATCGAGGCCATACGCGAAGTGGAGCGTCTCGGCTCGCGCTACGGCATAGGCCGCGACATGCACATCGGCGACACCATCATCGGCATCAAGGGCCGCGTAGGCTTCGAGGCCGCCGGACCCATCCTCATCATCGCCGCCCACAAGATGCTTGAGAAGCACACCCTCACCAAGTGGCAGCAATACTGGAAAGACCAGATTGGCACATGGTATGGAATGTTTCTCCACGAGTCACAGTATCTCGAGCCGGTGATGCGCGACATGGAGAAATTTCTCGAAAACTCTCAGCGCAACGTCTCTGGTACGGTCGAGATTACGCTCCGCCCGCTCGGCTACACCCTCGTGGGTGTCGACTCGCCCTTTGACCTCATGAAGACCGATTTCGGCGAATATGGCGAGGTCAACAAGGCCTGGAGTGCCGACGACGTGAAGGGATTCACCAAAATCCTCGGCAACCAGATGAAGATATATCACAACGTGCAGAAACGTAACGGTCTCGACGAATGATCAGGGCCGGAATCATAGGAGGCGCGGGCTACACAGCCGGCGAACTGCTCCGTCTCCTCATCAATCATCCCGAGGTAGAGGTGGCCTTTGTCCACTCCACCAGCAATGCCGGCGCGCCCGTCACCGATGTGCACGAGGGGCTCATAGGCGACACCGACCTGACATTTGCCGACAGCTATGACCTCACGGCGTGTGACGTGTTGTTTCTCTGCCAGGGCCACGGCTTCAGCCGCAAGTTTTGGGAGGAAAATGTCATGCCCGAGGGCCTCAAGGTCATCGACTTGGCCCAGGACTATCGCGACGAGTCGGACGGCTATGTCTATGGCCTGCCCGAAGTGAAGCGCGAGGCCGTCAGGTCATGCTCGCGTCTGGCCAATCCCGGATGCTTCGCCACAGCCATACAGCTTGCCTTGCTCCCGCTTGCGGCGGCCGGCAAGCTCTCGGGCGAGGTGCATGTGACCGGCATCACCGGCTCGACAGGAGCCGGAGTCAAGCCCGGAAGCACCACCCACTTCTCGTGGCGCAACAACAATATCTCGGTCTACAAGGCCTTTGAGCACCAGCATCTCAAGGAAATCAAGCAGACACTCTCGGCTCTTGACGGCGGCAAGACCCACGACATCAGCTTCATACCCGTGCGCGGCGACTTTGCCCGCGGCATCTTCGTGATGGCCGACGTCACCACATCAATGCCTCTCGACGAGGCCGTCAAGCTCTACAAGGACTTTTATGCCGATGCCGAGTTTACGCATGTATCCGACCGGCCGGTCGATCTCAAGCAGGTGGTCAACACCAACAAGTGTGTTGTCTCGCTTGAGAAGCATGGTGACAAGTTGCTTATACTCAGTGCCATCGACAATCTCCTGAAAGGAGCGTCAGGTCAGGCCGTCCAGAACATGAATCTCATGTTCGCGCTTCCCGAGCACACCGGTCTCGCCCTCAAACCATCAGCATTTTAATTAATTAGTAATTAGCAATTGATAATTAGTAATTATAGGTCGGTCAAACGACATGCCGGCCAATTGCCAAGTCGTTAATTGCTAATTACTAATTGCCAAGTCGTTAATTGCTAATTACTAATTGCCAAGTCGTTAATTGCTAATTACTAATTAATAATTACTAATTGATCCAAGGTGACTTTATTTGACGTTTATTCCCTATATGACATAGAGCCGGTAAGCGGAAGCGGCTCATACGTGTTCACGGCCGACGGCACCCGCTATCTCGACCTTTATGGAGGCCATGCCGTCATATCCATCGGACACGCCCATCCCACATATGTCAAAGCTGTGAGCGACCAGGTGGGTCGTCTCGGCTTCTATTCCAATTCCGTAAAAAACAGTCTGCAGATGCGCATGGCCGAGAAACTCGGCCGCCAGAGCGGTTATGACAACTATTCGCTCTTCCTGTGCAACTCCGGAGCCGAAGCCAACGAGAACGCCATGAAACTGGCCTCGTTTGTCACGGGCCGCAGCAAGATTCTCGCCTTTGACCGCGCGTTTCACGGCCGTACTTCGGGAGCGGTTGCCGTGACCGACAATCCAAAGATACAGGCCCCGTTCAACGCCACTCCCAATGTCGACTTTGTCAAGCTGGGCGACCTCGCTGCCGTGAAAGAGCGTCTCTCCACAGGCCAATATGCCGCAGTCATCATCGAAGGCATACAGGGTGTGGCCGGCATACGCATGGTTGAGGATGACTTCCTGCGCCAGCTCCGCACGGTGTCTGAGTGTACTAGTACACTATTAATCCTCGACGAGATACAGTCAGGCTACGGTCGCACGGGCAATTTCTTCGCCCATCAGCATGCCGGCATACGTCCCGACATCGTGACATGCGCCAAAGGCATCGCCAACGGTTTCCCGATGGGAGCCGTGCTCATCTCCCCGGCCATCGAGCCGTGGAAAGGTATGCTCGGCACCACATTCGGAGGCAATCATCTGGCGTGTGCCGCAGCCATCGCCGTGCTCGACGTCATGGAGGCGGAACATCTCGTGGAGAATGCCGCCGAGGTGGGACAATATCTCATCACGAGGCTCAACGAGATGGCCGGAGAGACCGATCAAATCGTCGAAGTGCGCGGCCGCGGCCTCATGATAGGCATCGAAATCAAAGGCTCGGCCTCCGAGCTGCGTAAACGTCTGCTCTTCGAGCACAGGATATTTACAGGCGGAGCCGGCGAGCACACCGTGCGCCTCCTTCCCGCCCTCGGCCTCACAAAAGACCAGGCCGATGTTTTTCTCACCAACTTCAGACAATTGCTCACCGGCGATTGCTGACAGCTATTAAGCCACTATGAAAAATTTTACGACAGTCAAAGATATAGGCCCGCTTGACCTCGCGGTCAAGGAGGCCCTTGAGGTCAAAGCCAACCGCTTTGCATATACAGACCTCGGCCGCAACAAGACGTTGATGATGATATTCTTCAACTCGTCGCTCCGCACCCGTCTCAGCACTCAGAAAGCCGCGATGAATCTCGGCATGAACGTAATCGTGCTCGATGTCAACCAGGGCGCGTGGAAACTCGAGACCGAGCGCGGCGTAATCATGGACGGAGACAAGGCCGAACATCTGCTTGAGGCCATCCCCGTGATGGGATGCTACTGCGACATCATCGGTGTGCGCTCGTTTGCAGGACTCAAGGACAAGGCCGAGGACTATGAGGAGCGTGTCATCTCACAGTTTATCAAATACTCCGGCCGTCCGGTCTTCTCAATGGAAGCCGCCACCCGCCACCCGCTCCAGAGTTTTGCCGACCTTATCACCATTGAGGAATACAAGACCAAGCCCCGCCCCAAAGTGGTGATGACCTGGGCTCCTCACCCCCGCGCGTTGCCTCAGGCCGTTCCCAACTCATTTGCCGAGTGGATGAACGCCACCGACTGTGAGTTTGTCATCACCCATCCACGCGGCTATGAACTTGCCCCCGAGTTTGTGGGCAATGCCCGTGTCGAGTATGACCAGCGCAAGGCTCTCGAGGGTGCCGACTTCGTGTATGCCAAAAACTGGTCGGCCTACGCTGACCCCAACTATGGCAAGGTGCTCTCGACCGACCGCGACTGGACCGTAGATGCCGACAAGATGGCTCTGACCGACAACGCCTTCTTCATGCACTGTCTGCCCGTGCGCCGCAACATGATTGTCACCGACGATGTCATAGAGTCAGACCGTTCGATAGTCATTCCCGAGGCCGCCAACCGTGAGATTTCGGCACAGGTGGTGCTCAAGCGCATGCTCGAAAGCCTATGAAGACATCCGAAGACATCAAAGTGGTGAAAATCGGCGGCAATATCGTCGACAATCCCGAAGCTCTCGACCGCTTTGTCGCAGACTTCGCCGCCCTTCCCGGACGCAAGATACTGATACACGGCGGCGGCAAGGAAGCCACGCGTCTCAGTGCCCGGCTCGAGATACCCACAGTCATGATAGAGGGGCGTCGCGTCACCTCGCGCGACACTCTCGATGTCGTGACAATGGTCTATGCCGGACTGGTCAACAAACGCATCGTCTCCAAGCTCCAGGCCGCCGGCTGCAACGCTCTTGGTCTCAGCGGAGCCGACGGCAACGCCATATGCGCCACCCGTCGTCCTGCCGAGCCTGTCGACTATGGTTTTGTTGGCGATATCTCCCCCTCGGGAGTCAACACCGGGCTGATGTCCGCGCTGCTTGACGCAGGCATTGTTCCAGTCTACTGCGCTATCACTCACGACGGCAACGGCACGCTGCTCAACTGCAACGCCGACACCATAGCCTCGTCGGTGGCAATCGGTGCGTCGACTCTCGCCCCGACCGATCTTATATACTGCTTCGAGCAGCCCGGAGTGATGCGCGACATCGACCGGCCCGACTCGCTCATAGCCCGCATCACTCCCGCGACATATGCCGACCTCAAGGCCGAGGGGGTGGTCAACAAGGGCATGATACCCAAACTCGACAACTCTTTCCGCGCCATCGGTTCGGGCGTGAGAAGCGTCATCATCAAGCATGCCGCCAATCTCTCCAATCCGACCGGCACAACACTCTCCCCGCAATGAACACCTCCTCCGCAACCGACCCGACCGACGGTCTCAGGGACATCAGCAATGAAGTCGACCTCCTGAGCCGCATGATTGCCACCCCCTCATTCTCACGTGACGAGGGATGTACGGCCGATATAATATATGAGTATCTCGCCTGTCATGGGGCCGAGCCGCAGCGACATGTCAACAACATCTGGGCTCTGAGTCCGGGTTTTGACCCCTCGCGCCCGACTCTGATGCTCAATTCCCATCACGACACCGTGCGTCCGGCTGCGAGCTATACGCGCGACCCTTTCATGCCTTCGGTCGAGGAGGGGAGTCTCTACGGACTCGGGAGCAACGATGCGGGAGCGTCGGCTGTGTCGCTCATAAGCGTGTTTCTCGAGTTGCGCGAGTCATCTCTGCCCTTCAACCTGCTGCTTGCCGTCACGGCCGAGGAGGAGGTGGGAGGCGAGAACGGCATGCGGGCTTTCCTGCCGATGCTTGCCGGGCGAGGCATTAAGGTCGACTGTGCCATAGTGGGCGAGCCGACCGGCATGCAGCCCGCCGTGGGCGAGCGCGGACTGGTGGTGCTCGACTGTGTGACACCGGGTGTCACAGGCCATGCGGCTCGCGGCGAGGGCATCAATGCCATATATCGCGCGATGGAGGATATCGAACTTCTGCGCACCTATGAGTTCCCGTCGGTGTCGCAGGTGCTCGGTCCGGTGAGTCTGAATGTCACACAGATCAATGCCGGATGGCAGCACAACGCCATACCCGACGAGTGCAGATGGGTCACCGACATACGCACCACCGACGCTCAGTCCAACGAAGAGGTCGTGAGCCTGCTGCGCTCGCGTGTCAGGTGGTCGACCCTCACCCCGCGGTCTACCAGGGTGCGCGCCTCGGTGATAGAAGAGAGCCATCCGCTCGTGCAGACAGTCATTGGCCTCGGGCTGACCCCGTTTGTGTCGCCCACCACGAGCGACATGTCGCTTATGCACGGCTTTCCGTCGCTGAAGATAGGCCCCGGACAGTCGTCGCGCAGCCACTCGGCCGACGAATATATCTGCCTCAATGAGATTGCCGAAGCCATCGACATGTATGGCAGTATAATAAAGAACCTTCAGCTTACAAAAGACTGAAGCCGCAAGGAATTGCTAATTACTAATTGCTAATTACTAATTGAATGAAACTTTGGAGCAAAGGCTTTGAGCCTGACAAGATGATAGAGCAGTTTACCGTCGGCAATGACCGTGAGCTTGATCTGCGCCTCGCACGCTATGACGTGCAAGGCTCAATGGCACACATACGTATGCTCGAAAGCATAGGACTGTTGAAGTCCGACGAACTCGAAGTGCTGCTCAAGGCTCTCGGTGAAATAGCCGAGGTGATAGAGCGCGGCGAATTTCGCATCGAGGATGGAGTCGAGGATGTCCACTCGCAGGTGGAATTCATGCTCACCGCCCGACTCGGCGACATCGGCAAGAAGATACACTCCGGCCGTTCGCGCAACGACCAGGTGCTCGTCGACCTCAAACTCTTCATGCGTGACGAGCTGCGCCGTATAGCCAAGGCGGTCGAGCGTCTGTTCACACGTCTCCAGGCTCTCAGCGAAGAGCATAAAGACAAACTCATGCCCGGCTACACCCACCTGCAGGTGGCGATGCCCTCGTCGTTCGGACTATGGTTCGGAGCCTATGCCGAGTCGCTTGTTGATGACATGCAGATGCTCGCCGCAGCCTATAATGTGGCCAATCAGAATCCTCTCGGTTCGGCCGCCGGCTATGGCTCGTCGTTCCCGCTCGACAGGGAGATGACCACCCGTCTGCTCGGATTCGAGACGCTCCACTATAATGTTGTGGCCGCCCAGATGTCGCGCGGCAAGACCGAGCGCGCCGCGTCCATGGCCATAGCCTCGATTGCATCGACGCTCGGCCATCTGGCTATGGATGTGTGCATGTGGATGTGTCAGAACTTCGGTTTCGTCTCTTTTCCCGACGAGCTCACCACCGGCTCGTCAATCATGCCCCATAAGAAGAATCCCGATGTCTTTGAAATCATGCGCGGCAAGTGCAACCGTCTCCAGGCTGTCCCCAACGAGATAGCTCTTCTGACGGCCAATCTGCCTCTGGGCTACAACCGCGACCTCCAGCTTCTTAAGGACATCATTTTCCCGGCTACGACCGAGCTTATAGAGTGTCTTGACATGGCTGAGTTTATGCTCCGTCACATACGTGTGAAGGACGGCATAGTCAATGACCCCCGTTATGACTATCTTTTCACGGTCGAGGAGGTCAACCGCCTTGTGCTTGAGGGCATGCCCTTCCGTGAAGCTTACAAGAAAGTCGGGCTTGAAGTGCAGGACGGCTCCTATCGTCCTGTGCGTGAGGTGCATCACACCCATGCCGGAAGCATCAGCAATCTGTGTAACGAGGAGATAGCCCGCAAATTCCACTCCATAGCCGACAGGATAGTCTGACGCCGCCCCTTGCTTGAGACGGCCTGTAATGCCCGTCTTGCCATACATGGGGAGATACAAAAGTTTCATAAGCTCAATAAGAAACAAAAGTTTTTTATTTCAGTTCATAAATTCGGTCGCTCCCGCATGGGTGTCCTACACATGCCACTCAATATCCCGCAAGGGCGTCCGTAGGACGCAGATTATATAGTAACCGTTTACTCTGACCTGCGCAAGGATTTTAGATAGAAATTAGTGTAAAAATATGTTAATACTCAATTTTTAATCTCGGGTCTCTTGGCAGGTAGGCCGGGTCATATAGTTC
>NZ_CAJTCF010000109.1:0-9870 GCF_910574735.1 Duncaniella muricolitica
GACTTGCGGAAAATCTCCGCATCTAAAAATAATTCAGAAAATAAACCATCGGTTGGCTCAGTTAGCGGCTTAGCCAAGACTGAACGACCTCAAATTTTACCGAATCATTGTATATGATAAACAGGTACAAAACATTTCTTATGCGCCAGGATCTGGCACCAAACACCATACGTTCGTATGTGTGGACCGTGACCGATTTTCTTGAAAAATATCCGGAGGTGACACGCGAAAACCTTTTGGCTTACAAGGGTTATCTTATGGAACACCATAAGCCGCAGACTGTCAACCTGCGGTTGCAGGCTATCAATAAATATCTGGAGTATATGAAGAAAGACCGGCTTAAAATGAGTTTCGTAAAGGTGCAGCAGAAGAATTTTCTTGAGAATGTCATCAGCAATGCCGATTACAGATTTCTAAAGACGAGTCTGAAGAACGGAGGCCACACGTCGTGGTATTTTGTAGTGTGGTTTCTTACGGCCACCGGAGCCCGTGTGAGCGAACTGTTGCAGATCAAGGCCGAGCATGTGCAGCAAGGCTATCTTGACATCTATTCCAAGGGGGGCAAGATGAGGCGTCTCTACATACCCAGGAGGCTGCGCACCGAGGCGATGCAATGGCTCGGAAAGAGACGCATCGAGTCGGGCTATATATTTCTCAATCGTTTTGGCGAACGCATAACGGCCCGAGGCATTGCCCAGCAACTGAAACTTTTTGCAGGGAGGTATGGCATAAATACGGCTGTCGTGTATCCGCATTCGTTCCGCCACCGTTTTGCCAAAAATTTTCTCGAACGATACAATGATCTCGCGCTTCTTGCCGATCTCATGGGTCATGAGAGTATCGAGACTACCCGTATATATCTGCGACGCACTGCCACAGAGCAACAGACGATTGTCGATAAGATAGTCAACTGGTGAAGGCGGTAAGAAGAGTCGGGCCGTAAAGATTCAGCCCCTGTGTATGCGTCATGGATGGGCATATACAGGGGCTGTGACTCTTGGAGGGGTGTGGCGTTTTTTACAGACTGAGGACCGGTGCTTTTGGCAGGTCGAAGTTTTGGGAGAGTATCGGGGCGAACGGAGAGTGGAGTGAGCGGGCATTGGCCGGACATCTCTTCACGCAGGCGCAACATTTGATGCACTTCGAGCCGTCGACGCTCAGACAGTCGTCGCCGATAGCTCCGACAGGGCATATGTCGATACATTGGCCACACTGTGAGCATAAGGCAGTGTTGACCTCGGGTAGAAATTTGCGGGGCGTGACTGCCTGTTGTTTTTGATAGCCGGCCACGAAGTTGCGGAAGTTGAGCAGAGACTCTTCAGGCGACGGGCGGTCATGGAGCAGGGTCGTGTCGATCCGTTCAAGCGTCCCGGCCAAGAGGTGCCGGCCGATGTTGCGGCCAAATTCACGGGAGGTCTCCATGTCGTCGGCATCGGGGCGTCCGACAGCTATCGGGGTAGCCGGTGATGAGTAGGAGTGTTCGCCGATGAATGCTCCGGCGGCTACGGGCATGAAACCGAGTGATGTGGCAAAGTCGGCCATGTCGTTGAGCGCGTTTTCAAAAGCGCGGTTGCCATAGACGGCTACGAGCACACACGGGGAGTCCGGGCCTTTGATTGCGGTCAGGCGGTTTTTGGCTATAGGTGCCATTTTGCCTCCGTAGACGGGAGCGGCTATCACGGTGATATCGTCAGGGCCGGCCACGAACGTCTCGGCAGGTCGATAGGTGGTGTCGCAGATTATGGATTCACATTTTATTGTGTCCATGATGCCCGAGGCAATGGCACTGACTATCTTTGCTGTAGTGCCGGTAGGTGAGAATGTTACGGTGCGTAGTGTCATGGCTGCTATTTTTTCGGTAAAATTAGATAACCTCCGGCTATCTGGAGAAGCATGCCGGGGATGCCCATGCGAAAGTCCTGACAGGCAAGCATGAAGTCGCCTTTCATCACCCACTCGCCGAGGGTGCCGAGGGTCTGATAGCCAAGCACTACAGCTATGAGCAACAGCAGGGATGTGTGGCGGAAACGGGCGGCTGTGAGTCCGGCTATGACTGCGAGAAGCGTGGATTTGAGCATGATGGCCGGAAGTGCTGCCACTGGCGGCATGCCGAAAAGGAGTGAGTTGATGACGGGTGACGCCAATGCTGTGAGCAGTCCTACGCGCCATCCATACATGTAGGCTCCTATGAGTGTGAAGAAGTAGATTGGCAGCCAGATGATGCCGCCCTGAGGGATGAGGTGAAACAGTTGGGGCAACACTATGTTTCCTGCGATGAATAGTGCCGCCATGAGATATGTCTCGGTCTCTTTGAAACGTAGGGTGGTGAGTGTGAGGGTCATTGTTGGGTAAGTGAATTGACAAACGATTGGATGAGCGGCAGGCATTCAGCCGGAGTGGACGCATCGGCACACAGCCGCTCGACCGGGCAAATGTCTGTGCCGGAACGATTGATGATATTGGGGACGCATGTGCAGTATGTGACCGTGATGCCATAAGAGGAGAGCATTGCGAGTGCCGGCCGGCTTATGGTGTCGGCATAGACTGCGGCAACGCCTCCTGCCGTCATGAGGGCGGCTGCCCCCTTGCCGACAACCTTGTCGGCGATGAAGCTGCCGGCAAGCAGGGCAGGGGTTGCGGTGAGGATGCGTAGCAGGTCTTTGACTCCGCGTTCATGACAGATTGTCCTGTCGGTCCCGTTGTCGATGATGCATGAGCATCCCAGAGTGTGGAGCATGTCGACTGTCTCCTGTCGGCGTGGCGTCATGACGGATTGGTCTTTAGCATTTCGACAAACCGGTCGATGCGTTGCAGCTCGGAGGGAATGTCAATGTTTTGCGGGCAGTGGGGTGAGCACTGGTTGCATCCTATGCAGTGGTTGGCCTGACGCAGCCGCGGGACGGAGCGGTCATAGCCCACAAGGAAAGCGCGACGGGCCGAGGCATAGTTGGCACTGCGAGTCGACGCCGGCACGTTGTCTTCGTTGATACACTTGTTGTAGTGCAACAATATGGATGGTATGTCGATGCCATAGGGGCAAGGCATACAGTATTTGCAGTCGTTGCACGGGATGATCGGATAGGTCATCATCAGATCGGCCGTGTCGTAGAGAAACTGTGTCTCTTCCTCCGACAGCGGGTCGAGAGGACAATATGTGAGAAGATTGTCCTCGAGATGTTCCATATAGGTCATGCCGCTGAGCACTGTCAGCACTCTTTCGGGTGAGCCTGCAAAACGGAAAGCCCATGACGCCACGCTCCTCTCGGGCTCACGCTGTTTGAGCCGTGTTACGATATGGTCGGGCACTTTGGACAGGCGTCCGCCAAGCAGGGGCTCCATTATGACTACCGGGATGCCGCGACGGTCAAGCTCGTTATAGAGATATTCGGCATCGGTGTTGCGTGGATTTACTTCCTTGGCATGCTTCCAGTCGACATAGTTGAGCTGAATCTGCACGAAATCCCATTTGTATCTGTCGTGTTCGGCCAGCAGTCGGTCAAACACTGCGATGTCGCCGTGATAGGAGAATCCGAGATTGCGTATCCGTCCGGCTTCGCGTTCGGCCATGAGATAGTCGAGCACGCCGTTGTTGATGTAACGGTCCTCAAACGTCTTCATGGCGTCATCACCCATGCCTATGCCGTGGAGGAGCATGTAGTCGATGTAATCGGTCTGAAGTTCCTTGAGCGAATTGTGATACATTGCCAGTGACGCCTCGCGTGACCATGTGGAGGGAGAGAAGTTGGAGAGTTTGGTAGCGATATAATATGTGTCTCTCGGATGGCGGCTCAGTGCTATGCCTGTGACACGTTCGGAGAGCCCTTTGCAGTAGGCGGGCGATGTGTCGAAATAATTCACGCCGTGGGCTATGGCAGTGTCGACGAGACGGTTGACCGTCTCCTGGTCAATCACGTCGTCACCGCCGTTTTCGTCGGGTTTTGTCGGCCAGCGCATGCAGCCATATCCGAGTATCGACACCTTTTCGCCGGTCTTTGGGTTTGTGCGGTAGGTCATCTTGCCGTCGGGGACCGCAGCAGAGGCCGACAGCCCTCCGGCTGCTTTCTTTCCGACTGTTTCACATCCGGCCAGGGCGAGACCTGTCACGGTGGCTCCGAGACCGATACGTTTCAGGAAGTCGCGACGCGAACGGGGACTATTATTGATATTGCTGTTAGAGTTATTCATTGGTAGAGATGACTTGTCAGATTTCACGGTGTTTCTCATGCCCTTCGACATATATCGCGCTGAACGGACGTGCCGGGCACAGGTTTTCGCACGCACCGCAGCCGATGCACCGTTCGGTGTTGACCACGGGGATTTTGGGCGATGACGGATTGCCGCTGTCGGAGGCAACCATGGAGATAGCTCCCACGGGGCAGTGGCGGGCACAGTTGCCACACTCCACTCCGTCGGTCAGCGGCACGCAGTTGGCTTTGACCCAGACGGCATGTCCTATCTGGACCGATGATTTGTCGGCCACCGATATGGGGCGTATGGCTCCGGTAGGACACACTTCAGAGCATCGGGTGCACTCCGGACGGCAATATCCGCGCTCATATGACGACTCGGGCTGCATGAGTGTGGCGAGGTCGGTCGACGGTCGCAACACGTCGTTGGGGCAGGCCGAAACGCAGAGCTGACATGCGGTGCAGTGTGACGATAGATTGTCGATGCCCAAAGCTCCGGGAGGGACTATGCGGGTTTTACGTTCAGGGATTTTCTTGTCGGTGATTGCGGCCAGGCCTCCGTCGACGGTTTTCTCCTGCGCGCGCAGAGCCATCGAGGCCGATACTGCGGCTGTCGCGGTCAGGAATTGTCGGCGTGAATTGTCGGTCGCGTCTCCTGACGTTTTGGTCGCAGTGCGGGCGAGAGTGTAGGATATCGCTCCCTTGTGACACTTGCCGATGCAGTCCATACAGGTGACGCATCGAGAGTAGTCGATGGTGTGATTTTTGCTGTCAATGCACGCACTCTTACAGTTGCGCGCACACAGTCCGCATCCGTTGCATTTCGATGTGTCTATGACCGGACGCAGGAGAGAATGAGCCGAGAGAAATCCGAGCAGTGTGCCTACGGGGCAGACGGTGTTGCAGTAAGTGCGGCCTCCGCGCCATGCGAGCACGGCGAGAATCACGAGAGTCAGGGCGGCTACCATGAGGGTGACGCCGCCTTTGAGCCAGATGTCTACGGCGTAGAAAGCATAGCTGTCGTGGCTTTCGGCCCATTGTGCAAGCAGATTGTTGGCCCACAGCCAGACGGGTGACAATATGCTTTGGGCGATGCGTCCGTATGCACTGTAAGGTGCGAGCAACGCCACGATGACTCCGGCCCCTCCGATAATTGCGGCGACCATCACGGCAAGCATAACGTAGCGCAGTGCGGTCTTGGCCGGCGAGTAGCTGTAACGGTTGCGTCGGGCTTTGAGGCCGAGCCATCCAAAACCGTCCTGCATGATGCCGAGCGGGCATATTACCGAGCAGTATATGCGTCCGAAAATCAGTGTCAAGGCCACAAGTGTGATGATGATTCCGACATTCAGCGCGAGCAGTGCGGGCAGAAATTGTATTTTTGCCATCCATCCAAGCCAAGCATGGGCGGAGCCTGTAAAGTCAAGAAACAGTAATGTCACCATAATAATACTCGCTATGGCGAGCGTCCGGCGTATCCTTTTCAATATCTTCATAACAAAATCACTGATGTTGCGGCCATCTGCCCAGTGGCGGCGGATGTATGGATTGGTCTTGATTGTGCAAAATTAATAAATTCCTGCAAATTTATATCTACACATTTTACATAAATAAATACCATTTTTGCCGATTCTGCCGGATGATCGAACGGTGGCCGAGGGGTGAGATTGTTTTGCATATACGCCGGGGATTTTGTAATTTTGCAGTCTGAAGTTACGAAAAGAGTGTAATTTATTGGAAATGAGCGTAGGTTAATTGCTCTTGATAGTAATAGGTTACGATTTAGTTAGTTATCTACTGCATTATCCTTCTGCGCGTTGCGTAACCTTCAAAGAACTCTTCGTATGCAAAAGTAGCTATTTAATTCGAGATTTTGATATAAACTCCCGTTTTTTATCCCCTCATTCATAAGAATTTTCCGTAAAAGCGGTATTGTCCGTCGGCACACCATTGCCCAAAACGAGTTTGGAACAAACGTGTGCCGACTACCGCATAGCTGGAGAAAAGGGCATTGCCTCACGCCTAAACGATGTTTAGACAGATGAAGCAATGCCCCTTTCTTTTGCGCCTATGCCAAGAGGTGCTTTTACGGGTTTTCAAATGATTTTTCTTTTTTCGCTGTCTCTTTTGCCGGAAGCGGAAAGTGAATGCAGAGTGTGTCAGCCTGCCCCATGAATGAAACAGGCGCCCACACACAGCCGGACAAACCGGGAAGAATGATTGTTGCCACCCGGCTGAACAAGTTCCGTCGGATCGGAAACAATCATACTTCCTTTGTTGTGGTTTGCCCTTTTCACGCTTCCGGTGATGTCTTTTTCCTTTTGGTGATTCTTTTTTTTACGGATTTTCCCCTGAAGTTTTTTTCTACACAATCTGCCTCTGTTTTCGTTTACCTCCATTTTGCGCCTTTCAGTAAGCCGCATCAGTCAGTCATTTTCGTTCTGGGCGCAAAGGTAATTCCGGGATTGGACGGGAAAGCAAGGTCAAGCCTCCTGTTTTCGGTAAAAATCTCCAGCCCTGCGGGTAGTATTTTGACCGAAAAACCTTGCATTCCCTAATCCCTACCTTTTC
This sequence comes from Duncaniella muricolitica, assembly GCF_910574735.1. Lineage (NCBI taxonomy): Bacteria > Pseudomonadati > Bacteroidota > Bacteroidia > Bacteroidales > Muribaculaceae > Duncaniella > Duncaniella muricolitica. Next base: position 6,759 of record NZ_CAJTCF010000109.1, read on the forward strand.
AAGCACCCGAAACGAAAACGACCGATGCGACAGAAAGACGCATAAAAAAAATGTCGGATAAACGAGAGGCAGATAAGATAGTTTGAAACTCAACTCCCTCAGCTCTTGAATCCGCATTAAAAACAAAAAAATCAAAAACAGCGAAGATATGACGGCAACGGCAAATTTCAGACAAATGGCGCAACACATCGGGTTGGCGATATGCGGCTTGATGATGCGCACCGCCTTCGGGGTGTTCGGCATCCTTTGGGGCATCATCAGAGAGATTGTAAACGGAGTGTTCCGAGTGGCGATAGGTGTAATCGTGGCTATCCTTTCCACCATTGCCTTCTTTGGCTTCATCCTTTGGTTATTCACCCTTTAACCCTTACCGACATGGCAAAAAGAAACAGCAAGACGGCAGCGCAGCAGTGCAGATATTACGAGGTGGACAACATCTTCGTGTATATGGTGGAAACGTACATCAACGGCAATTTTGAAACTTTCCGAAGATTGTACCACGAACTGAACAAGGACGCACGGAGGGATTTCATGGACTTCCTTCTCAGCGAGGTAGAGCCGACCTATTGGAGAGAGATACTGAAACAGATAATCTAAAAATGACAGCGATATGAAAGGAACAGACCATTTCAAGAGAACGATATATATGTACTTGGAACAGCGTGCGGAGGAAGATGCGCTATTTGCAAAGAAGTACCGCAACCCTGCCAAGAACATGGACGAGTGCGTGACCCACATTCTGAACTATGTGCAGAAAAGCGGTTGCAACGGTTTCACGGACGGAGAGATATTCGGGCAAGCCATCCACTACTATGAGGAAAACGAGATAGAGGTGGGCAAACCGATGGACTGCCAAGTGGTTGTGAACCACGTTGTGAAACTCACGGCAGAGGAAAAGGCGGAGGCACGTCAGAACGCTGTCCGCAAATACCAAGAGGAGGAACTCCGCAAGTTGCAGAACCGCCACAGACCGTCAGCGAGAAAAGAAAACCAACCCCAACCCTCATTATTTGATTTAGGCTTATGAAACCGAAGACCAAGATACAGAAAGAGGTGGCAAGACTTTCCGCCAACCTTCGCCCCATATCAGCGACACAAATAGATTGGGCATACCGCCACTGCGTTGAGCATATCGGCTACCGCACCAAGAAAGGGAACATCACCTGTTCCGACTGCGGTCACGAGTGGCACAGCGACAGCGGACTATGCGACACCCTTGAAGGCTGCACCTGCCCCAAATGCCATGCCGAACTCAAAGTGCAGGACACACGCAGACGCATCTACAAGGAAACGCAGAATTTCAGCGTGATAACCACCTGCAAAGGGTATCAGGTAATCCGCGTGGCGCAGGTCAGATGCGAGAGCAGGAAAGGCGAACCGATGCGTTTCTACTGCCACGAGGTCGTGCAGCGTTGGATTTCACCCGACGGCAAGGTTACGGACATGGCGTTGCTCCGTGGCTTCCTTTTCTGCTATTGCGATGTGTGGGCATTAGGCAGCGATATGGAGGTAAGACCGCACAACAGCCTATACGATGATGTGGTGGCAAGAAGCTGTGCATATCCAAAGATGAGGATATTGCCCCAACTCAGACGTAACGGCTTCAAGGGCGATTTCCACGGCATCTCCCCCGTGCGTCTTTTCAAAGCCTTGCTTTCAGACCCAAGAATTGAAACCCTTATGAAAGGCGGTGAGATTGAGGTCATGAAACACTTTCTTTTCAATACCCGTACTGCCGATGAATGTTGGGCATCATATCTGATTGCCAAGCGTCACAAGTATCAGATAGACAACCTCTCAATGTGGTGCGACTATCTGCGTATGCTCAAAAAACTCGGTCAAGACCTCCGTAACCCGAAGAACATCTGTCCCGAAGATTTCATGGCGGCACACGACAACGCAACCCGAAAAATTGAAGCCATACACGAGAAGGAAAGAGCCGCAGAGCAACGCCGTTGGGAGATTGAAAGGCGTGAGCGTGAGCAACAGCGACAACTCCAACGAAAGAAAGATGCGGAGGATTTCATCGCCAACAAATCCAAATTCTTCGGCTTGGTAATCACGGACGAGGAAATAATCGTCAAGGTGCTTGAAAGCATAGACGAGTATTACAACGAGGGCAAGACGCAGGGCATCTGCGTGTTTGGCAGTGGATACTACAAGAAAGCCGACACCCTCATACTATCGGCAAGGATTGGCGATGAGATTATTGAAACCGTAGAGGTGGACTTGCGAACCCTCGAAGTGGTGCAGTGCCACGGCAAGCACAACCAGGACACCGAATATCACGAGCGCATCATAGACCTTGTGAACAAGAACGCCAACCTTATCCGTGAGCGGATGAAAGCGGCATAGCATAACCCCTAAAACAACATTGATATGGAAGTAAGAATTGAAAGTATGATTTGTGTGTGGGATGATGCAATCCCCACGATGTTCCTTGAATTTGTGAACCTCCTCACTCTCACAACGAGTGAGGGGGAATTGAGAAAGAGCGTAAAGGAGTTTGCCGAGAAGCACGAACTTGACAAGTTTTTCCTTTACGGCTTCGGCTCACACCATTTCTACCTGCACCAACGCTACACAAGCAACCCCGAAATGGTGATGAAGAACAGAGTTCTGTCAGTACATTTTTAACCATCTAAAAAGCAACATTATGACAACACGAATGACCATCAACGGAGTAAGCACCTGCGCGGAAGCAGGTACGGAGAAATACGAGCGTTTCCAATCGGGTATCGGAAGACGCAGGCGGACACTTGTGCAGTACGACTACCGCCACCCCATAGACAGAGAATTGTTCTCTTGTGTCAAACCCACGTTGGACGAGTGCCGAGCCGCACGGGACAAGTGGCTGAACGCAAAGAAGGGAAAGGAGGACAGACTATGAACACGACCTATCAAACGCTGATAGTCAAGTTCAGCGAACCTATCACGGCATTGGACGGTATCTTTGACGATACCGGAGCGTGGGGAACGGACACCCTCAAGGGGTGGATAGATGATTACGTTATGTATAGGGAATAATTATGTAAAGTTTGTTTGGTTTATTTTTATTAAGTTACTGATTTTCATCTGTTAAATAACATAATATCCCAAACAAACTTCACAT
>NZ_CAJTCF010000110.1:0-9553 GCF_910574735.1 Duncaniella muricolitica
CTATGAGTTCTATCAATTCAAGGAGTGTTTAGGTGTGTTTTTGCTCATTACACTTAACACTCCTTATTGTATTTTGTATGTTTAAAATAAGTCAAGACAACTTCAATATAAGGCTTATCAAAAAGAAGGTTTGCAGTATTCTGATGGTGACGAAATGGATATGAACTACAGAAAACTCAAATATGTGAGATATGCGGATGATTTTCTAATTGGAATTATTGGCAGTAAACAAGATGCTATCATCATCAAAGAGGACATAAAGAACTTCCTCTATGAAAAGTTGGCTCTTACACTGTCCGATGAGAAAACACTTATCACCCATGCTGAAAACGCTGCAAAATTTCTCGGATATGAGATTTTTGTAAGGAAATCCAATGACACCAAAAGAAGCAAATACGGAGTACTAAGACGTGTCTTCAATAAGAGGATACAATTGGCACTTGGAAAGGATACGTTTAAGAAAAAGTTGCTCGAATATCGTGTTTTAGAAATAAAGATACACAACGGCAAGGAGTATTGGAAAGCAAAATCCCGTCCCAAACTTTCAAACAACAATGACTTTGAGATACTTGACAGGTACAACAAGGAAATAAAGGGCATTTACAATTACTATTGTTTGGCTAATAATTGTAGTAGTCTGTCAAAACTTGGGTATATCATGAAATATAGTATGTACAAAACATTTGCGCAGAAATATCGGACAACGATGTCGCAAATCCGAAAAAAGTACACCAAGAATGGACTTTTTTCAGTTAGATACTATTTAAAGAACGGTACTGCCAAAGACTTGACCTTTTATCATGGTGGGTTCAAAAAGAAAAATCCAATGAACATTAAGGATTTAGACAACTTGCCCAAATTCACATATCATCCTACAAACACAAGTCTTATAGATAGGCTGAAAGCGGAAAAATGTGAATTATGTGGAGCAGTCGATAAGTTAGTGATGCACCATGTGAGAAAATTAAAAAATCTTCAAGGGAAAACTACCTGCGAAAAACAAATGATGGCTCGCAAACGAAAGACTATTGCCATATGTGGTAAGTGCTACAAAAAACACAGTAACAATGAATAGATTGATATTATTAGTAGAAAGCCGGATACGCGGAGACGTGTACGTCCGGTTTGGGGGCGAGCTTCCGAAAACCCACCGTAGTAATACGGCAGGGCGTTGGATGCTTAGCCTACCCCTCAAATCGGTGAACAATCTGGTCAAGGACGCCCGCAAGGTGCAGCAGACCATCCTGATGGTGGGCGACATCACAGACATCTATGTGAACAGTTTCCAACGGATGCTCCGTGACGGGAATTTCAGACCCGAAGAGCTTTCCGCAATCGCTTTCGGCTACACGAAACTGCTGGAGGAAAGCAACGAAGTGTTGACGGAACTCAGGAACGTGGTGAACATCACCACGCTCTCCATGACCGACAAGGAGCGCATGGACGTGGTGGAACGCTGCCACTCGAAGATGAAGCGTTACCGCAACCTCGTGAGCTACTACACGAACAAGAACATCTCCGTGAGTTACCTGCGTGCGAAAAAGAAGAACGACCTCGACCGCATCATGGGGCTGTACGGGAACATGAACGAAAGATACTGGTAGCCTATGAAGTTCGACAACCTTCATCAGATTTTACGTTCACTTTATGAGCAGATGATGCCGCTGTGTGGGGACATGGCTGGTGTGGCGAAAGGCATCGCCGGGCTGGGTGCGCTGTTCTACGTCGCCTACCGGGTATGGCAGTCGCTGGCGAGAGCTGAACCGATAGACGTATTCCCGATGCTCCGTCCTTTTGCCATCGGTCTGTGCATCATGTTCTTCCCGACTGTGGTGCTGGGCACGATAAACAGCATCCTCTCACCCGTCGTACAGGGCACGGCAAAGATGCTGGAGGCGGAAACGCTGGACATGAACCGATACCGGGAGCAGAAGGACAAACTGGAATACGAGGCGATGGTACGCAACCCCGAAACCGCCTACCTCGTGTCCAACGAGGAATTTGACAAGCAACTGGAGGAACTCGGCTGGTCGCCCTCCGACATGGTGACGATGGCGGGAATGTATATCGACCGGGGAATGTACAACATGAAGAAGAGCATCCGCGACTTCTTCCGCGAGATACTCGAACTGCTGTTCCAAGCCGCCGCCCTCGTGATAGACACCGTCCGCACCTTCTTTCTCGTGGTGCTGGCGATTCTCGGTCCGATAGCCTTCGCCCTGTCGGTATGGGACGGTTTCCAAAACACGCTCACGCAGTGGATATGCCGCTATATACAGGTCTATCTGTGGCTACCGGTATCGGACATGTTCAGCACCATACTGGCGAAGATACAGGTTCTGATGCTGCAAAACGACATCGAGCGGATGCAGGCAGACCCGAACTTCTCGCTGGATTCGAGCGACGGGGTGTATATCGTATTCCTCTGCATCGGCATCATCGGCTACTTTACCATTCCCACCGTTGCGGGCTGGATTATCCAAGCCGGAGGCATGGGCGGTTACGGTCGCAACGTGAACCAGATGGCGGGACGAGCCGGAAGCATGGCGGGCAGCGTGGCGGGTGCAGCCGCAGGAAACGCAGTCGGACGTGTCGGCAAATTGCTGAAATAATCAATGTGCAATCATAAATTGGAAAATATAAATGGAATTCAAATCACTTAGAAACATCGAATCGTCGTTCAGGCAGATACGCCTGTTCGGTATCGTCTTCCTCTCGCTGTGCGCCGTGGTGACGGTGTGGAGCGTGTGGAACTCCTACCGTTTCGCAGAGAAGCAACGGGAGAAAATCTATGTGCTGGACAACGGCAAGAGCCTGATGCTCGCCTTGTCTCAGGATTTGTCGCAGAACCGCCCGGCGGAGGCACGGGAACATGTGCGCCGTTTCCACGAGATGTTCTTCACGCTATCACCTGAAAAAAGCGCGATTGAACACAACGTGAAACGTGCCTTGCTGCTGGCGGACAAGAGCGTGTACCACTATTATTCGGACTTCGCGGAGAAGGGGTACTACAACCGCATCATCGCCGGGAACATCAACCAAGTGCTGAAGGTGGACAGCGTGGTGTGCGACTTCAACGCCTATCCCTACCGTGCCGTGACCTACGCCACACAGAAAATCATCCGGCAGAGCAACGTCACCGAGCGCAGCCTCGTGACCACCTGCCGCCTGCTGAACGCATCGCGGTCGGATGACAACCCGAACGGTTTTACCATCGAGGGTTTCACCATCATTGAGAACAAGGATTTACAGACTATCAAACGGTAACAGGACATGAAAAGTATCAGAAAATCAATGTGGGGCATGTATTGGAAACTCCACGACAAACGGAAACGCTTGGCGGCAAGTCTCAAAGGGTATCTGGACGGCTTGCCGCCGGAAACACGCCGCCGCATCGTGCTGGGGATGTTCGCCGCCTTCGCGGTGCTTGCCCTTTACACCTTCGGCAGAGCCGTCTATGACATCGGCAGGAACGACGGCTCACATATGGAAACGGGACACGCCGGACGGGTGGAACTGCCGACCCCGGCGGAAACAGGCAATCACTTAACACCTTATTTATATGGAACAGACAAAGAATGAACCGACGAAAGAGAACAAAGCTGCTCCCGAAACGGGGAAACCGAAAAAGGAGCGCGAACCGCTGACAGAGGCGCAACGGCTGAAACGGCAGAAGATGATCGTGCTGCCCGCTATGGTGTTGGTGTTCATCGGGGCGATGTGGCTGATATTCGCCCCGTCCTCCGGCAAGGAGCAACCGCCGGGAACGGACGGATACAACACCGAGATGCCCGACGCTGACAAGGCGAACCGGCAGATTATCGGCGACAAGCTGAAAGCCTACGAGCATGGGGAGATGGAAGAGCGTCAGGAGAGCCGCAACCGTGCCATCGGGCAGCTGGGCGACATGTTCGACCGCGAGATAGCGGGAACGGAGAACGGAGTGGACTTCGACCTCGCCAATCCGGGCGGCAAGGAAGAAAGGGCAAAGCCAGCCACGCCGCAGACCATCCAGTCCTCCGCAGCCGCCTACCGTGACCTGAACGCCACGCTCGGAAACTTCTACGACCAGCCGAAAAACGACAATGCGGAGATGGACGAATTGTTGGAGCGCATCGCATCGCTGGAGTCGGAACTGGAAAGCGAGAGGGGCAAGGCTTCCTCTATGGACGAGCAGGTGGCTCTTATGGAGAAGTCCTACGAGCTGGCGGCAAAGTACATGGGCGGTCAGAACGGAGGACAGCCATCGGCGGAACAGAGGGCAGAGCCAACTACCGTGCAGAAAGGGAAGAAGAACAAGGCAATGCCTATCAGACAGGTGGAGCATCAAGTAGTTTCTTCACTCTCACAGCCTATGAGTAACGCGGAGTTTGTCGCCGCCTTATCGCAGGAACGCAACCGGGGTTTCAACACGGCTGTCGGCACGGCGGAGGTATTGGACAGGAACACCATACCGGCGTGCGTGCATGGGGCGCAGAGCGTGACGGACGGGCAGACGGTAAGGCTGCGCCTGCTGGAGCCTATGGCGGTGGCAGGCAGGACAATACCCCGGGGTGCGGTGGTGGTCGGCACGGGCAAGATACAGGGTGAGCGGCTCGACATCGAGATTACCTCGCTGGAATACGACGGCACGATTATCCCCGTGGAGCTTGCGGTCTATGACACGGACGGACAGCCCGGCATCTTCATCCCGAACTCGATGGAGATGAACGCCGTCCGGGAGGTCGCCGCCAACATGGGCGGCTCGCTGGGAAGCAGCATCAACATCTCCACCAATGCCGGGGCGCAGCTCGCCTCCGACTTGGGCAAGGGGCTGATACAAGGCACGAGCCAGTACATCGCCAAAAAGATGCGAACCGTCAAGGTGCATCTGAAAGCCGGGTACAGGGTCATGCTTTACCAAGAAAAATATTGAAAACAATAAAAATTACCACTAAAATCCAAAAGTAATGAGAAAAGTAATCATCATGTTTGCCCTCGCTATGGGCATCATAACTGCCAACGCGCAGGAGAATGTAACCGTTGAAACGACCAACGGAAGTGAACAACCGACCTTGACGAAGGAGGTCTATCCGCAGAAGGAGGCGGACGGCGACCTATATCACGGGCTGTCACGCAAGCTGACCTTCGACCGCATGATACCGCCGCACGGTCTGGAAGTGACCTACGACAAGACCGTCCACGTCATTTTTCCGGCGGAGGTGCGCTATGTCGATTTAGGCTCGCCCGACCTGATTGCCGGGAAAGCCGACGGAGCGGAGAACATCATCCGTGTGAAGGCTACCGTAAGGAATTTTCCCAACGAAACGAATATGTCCGTCATCACGGAGGACGGCAGTTTCTACACCTTCAACGTGAAGTACGCCGCCGAACCGCTGTTGCTCAACGTGGAGATGTGCGACTTCATCCATGACGGCAGCACGGTGAACCGCCCGAACAACGCGCAGGAAATCTATCTGAAAGAGCTGGGCAGCGAAAGCCCGATGCTGGTGCGCCTTATCATGAAGTCCATCCACAAACAGAACAAGCGCGAGGTGAAGCATATCGGCTGCAAGCGTTTCGGCATCCAATACCTGTTGAAAGGCATCTACACGCACAACGGCTTGCTTTATTTCCACACGGAGATAAAGAACCAGAGCAACGTGCCTTTCGATGTGGACTACATCACTTGGAAAATCGTGGACAAGAAGGTTGCGAAGCGTACTGCCGTGCAGGAGCAGATTATTCTGCCGCTCCGCGCGCAGAACTACGCCACCCTCGTGCCGGGCAAAAAGAGCGAGCGCACGGTCTTCACGATGGCGAAGTTCACCATCCCCGATGACAAGTGCCTCGTGGTGGAATTGAACGAGAAGAACGGCGGCCGTCACCAGTCCTTCGTGATTGAGAACGAGGATTTGGTACGCGCGGGTACCATCAACGAACTTCAAGTACGCTGACCATGAGAAAGTACATCGCAATAATCATCGCGTCGCTTGCCCTTTTTACAGGGCAGGCGCACGCCCAGCGGTGTCTGCCGAAGATGCAGGGCATCGAGGTGAGGGCGGACATGGCGGACGGCTTCAATCTCGGCGGCAAGGACGGCGGGTACAGCTTCGGGGCGGCTCTCTCCACCTACACGAAGAAGGGGAACAAGTGGGTGTTCGGTGGCGAATACCTGTTGAAGAACAATCCCTACAAGGACACCAAGATACCCGTGGCGCAGTTCACGGCGGAGGGCGGCTATTACTTCAAGATACTGTCGGACGCCCGAAAGATTGTTTTCGTCTATGCCGGGGCTTCGGCTCTCGCCGGATATGAGGCGGTAAATTGGGGGAAGAAGGTGCTGCATGACGGCTCCACGCTGCACGACCGGGACGCCTTCATCTACGGCGGTGCGCTGACGCTCGATGTGGAGTGTTACGTGGCAGACCGTATCGCCCTGCTTGCCAACCTGCGGGAGCGTTGCCTTTGGGGTGGCGACACACGGAAGTTCCACACGCAGTTCGGGGTCGGTATCAAGTTCATCATCAACTGACACGGGCATGGAAAGGACGGAAATAGATGCTGTCAGAAGGATGCCGCTTGCGGATTTTCTCGCACGGCTGGGGCATGAGCCTGTCAGAAGGAGCGGTAACGAGCTGTGGTATCTTGCCCCGTACAGGGGCGAGCGCACATCCTCTTTCCGTGTGAACGTGGCGAAACAGCTCTGGTACGACTTCGGTTTGGGCAAGGGCGGCGACATCTTCACGCTTGCCGGGGAGTTTCTGCAAAGCGATGACTTCATGAAGCAAGCGAAGTTCATAGCGGAAGCCGCCAATATGACGGTTGCCGGATGGGAAAAGCCCGTCTATCTCTCGAAGCCGACCGAATCCGTTTTTGAGGATGTGGAGGTCGCTCCGCTGCTCCGCTCACTGCTGACGGAGTATTTAGAGGAACGGGGCATCCCTTACGCCATCGCATCCCGTCACTGCTGCCGCTTGAACTACGGTGTGCGTGGGAAACGGTATTTTGCCGTTGGCTTTCCGAACATGGCAGGTGGCTATGAAGTCAGAAGCCGATATTTCAAGGGTTGCATACCTCCGAAGTCTGTATCACTGGTAAAGGCGAATGACATCCCGGCTGACGAGTGCCTCGTGTTCGAGGGCTTCATGGACTTTCTCTCTGCCGTGACGCTTGGTGTAACCGGTAACGCTGACTGTCTTGTGCTGAACTCAGTCGCCAACGTGGAGAAGGCGGCGGGATTGCTGGACGGATACGGGCGCATCGGCTGCTTCCTCGACCGTGACGAAGCCGGACGGCGGACGCTTGCCGCACTTACCATGCGATACGGGGAACGTGTCACCGACCGTTCCTCCCTCTATGACGGTTGCAAGGACTTGAACGAGTACCTGCAACTGACAACGAAAAAACAGAAAAACAACCATCTAAAAATCGAAGAACAATGAACATACTGAACAACAGAAACAAGAGAACATCAATATTCAAGGCAGTGGCGTTATGCCTGATAGCCGCCATGTCATTCACCCTCGTGTCATGTGACGATGACATGGACATCCAGCAGTCCTATCCCTTCACGGTGGAGGTCATGCCCGTGCCGAACAAGGTAGTAAAGGGGCAGACAGTGGAAATCCGCTGTGAACTGAAAAAGGAGGGCGACTTTTCGGGTACGCTCTATACCATCCGCTATTTCCAGTTCGAGGGGGAAGGCTCGCTCAAAATGGATAACGGCATCACCTTCCTGCCTAACGACCGCTACCTGCTGGAGAACGAAAAATTCCGCCTGTACTACACGGCGGCGGGTGATGAGGCGCATAATTTCATCGTGGTGGTGGAGGATAACTTTAGCAACTCCTACGAACTGGAATTTGACTTCAACAACAGGAATGTAAAGGACGACGATCTTACCATCGTTCCCATCGGCAACTTCAGCCCCTTGTTGAAATGATGCGTGTATTCATGACAATGCTCTGTTCACTTCTGACGGTCTGTTCTGTGTCCGCGCAGATCAGCCGCCAAGAGGGAACGGACGGGCAGGCGGCAATCTACCGACTGCCGCTTATGGAACGTGCTTTTTTATGCTGCCGCTACTTTGAAGGCTGGCACTCAGAAAAACACTACCCATACGTCGGTTGGGGTCACAAACTTTTGCCAAACGAGAAGTATTCGGCACGAACCATGACAAAACGGGATGCGGATGAACTTTTGCGGAAAGACCTGCGCAAATTTGTCGCCATGTTCCGTAAATTCGGGGTTGATTCGATTTTGCTTGGCACGTTAGCTTACAATGTGGGACCGGCGAAGCTGTTAGGCAGCAAAACAATCCCCAAAAGCACCTTAATCAAGAAGCTGGAAGCTGGTGACAGGAACATCTACCGTGAGTATATAGCCTTCTGCAACTACAAAGGAAAACGCCACGCCATGCTGCTCAAACGGAGAAAGGCGGAGTTTGCGCTGTTGTATATCCCATAAAAGGACTGACAAAACTGGCAAAAGACGTGCCATATTTAACTTGGCACGTCTTTTGCTCTATCACTTGATAGATTATCGTAGGATTTTCTCGTTAATTGACATCGTTGAGCCATTTTTGCCTATCGGTTTCCAAATAACACTTCAAGTTGTAAGTGTTGTGAGAGCAATACAAAACATAGTTATTAACCATAAAAAGTATAGCGAAATTATGAAGAAAGTATTTAGGAAAATTCAGAAAGGAACAACAAAAATGATTGAACGTATCAAATCGTTGGGGGAAATGGAGACGAAGCAGAAATGTGTAGTTCAACGGTTCGAGATTATCATTCCCCTCCACCAAAAAATAACGACCCAATATATAGCCTCCGCAAGTTTTACTTGCGGATTTTTTAGTTATCGCAGATTGGACAAAGGTTTCTTTGCTACTTTCTTTGTCCGCCATCATGCTCACTGAAAGAAAGTAGGGCGGCTCTCGCCGCCCCGCCACTCAAAAGCGTGTGTAAAGTCCCGTCACCATCGTGAACATTTCCTCCAGCATATCAAAATAGATACCCTCGTGTACGGCAATGTCCTTTGTCTTGCACTCAAAGGTCTTTTTGCTGAACGTCCTGCGGTAGAAGCGCATATTGTAGAGGTCTGCCCCTTCGTCATAGATGATGTCAAGGCGGTTGGCACTTGTTTTGTTCCTTGCAAGGCTCATCCGTAAGCCGTTGCCCATATCTATGAAATCACGGCTACCTGTCATGGCGGTGAAGCGTTTTCCGCCTATCTGCTGTAATATCGTCTTGGCTATCATATCTTTTGTTTTTAGGGTTTTAAGTATTGGCGGTGCGGACACCGCCATCCCGTTCAAAATTCTCGCATTTCGGAAATGGGGGTCTGCCGTTGTAGCCACTCTTTCACACATTCCATATTGTACTCGCTCGTGATGACTGCCGTATGGCTGTCGGTGGCGGTGAAACGTGTGCTTTCGTAATTTATGCAAAGATTTACATAAACTATGTTATGTATAGGGAATAATTATGTAAAGTTTACATTAATCTTACATATTGCTAACAACCAACTATAAGAATATCAAATATTTCAGAAGAAACTATTCACATAA
>NZ_CAJTCF010000111.1:0-9468 GCF_910574735.1 Duncaniella muricolitica
CCGATTTTCGCTGTTTTTTTAGTGTATGCCCGGTTTTCAACTTCCTGAGAATCGAATATACGAACTAATCTCGAAAAATTCCAGATTATTCTAAAATATTCAATTCTCAGAGGCTTTAATCAGAGGAGTTCTGCAACACCCTCTTTCCATGCCACAGATGATAAATCGTAAGTTCTGCAACACCCTCTTCTATTGCTCTATTTAATACTAAGACATATGTACCGACATATCGGCAAAAGCCCATTAATGCAGTGTCGCACACATGAGTTATTTTATCAGACCGACAATCTTTACAATCTTTACTTTTTAACGTTTTACAACTTTATTAACTCTGAAAAATAGATTATTTTTGTAGCTGTAATTACAAAATAATCACCATGATAAAAGAGATTTTATTAACTTCAATTCTTTCCATTGCATTTGTGTCTCCGCTCATGGCCGGGGAGACAGTAACCTCACCCGACGGTGACATCACTCTGACATTTGAGATAGAGAGCGGAGGCCGTCCCGCCTATTATGTGGATTTCAAGGGGCGGCAGGTCATCAAGCCGTCACGCCTCGGATTTGAGCTTGTCAGCGAGTCGGGCCGCAATTCGTTCAACCATCAGGCCGAGAAGGCCAAAGGGGACGCTTTATCGCTACGCGAGGGTTTTGAGATAGTCAAGACCACGCGCGACTCGGCCGACGAGACATGGACTCCCGTGTGGGGCGAAGAGGCCGAGATACTCAACCGCTACAACTCCATGACTGTCCAACTCAAGCAACCTGAGTTGGACCGGCTGATGAATATCGAGTTTCGAGTGTTTGACGACGGGATAGCATTCCGTTACGATTTTCCCTCGCAGCCCAATCTCAATTATTTCGTGATAAAAGAGGAAAAAAGCGAGTTTGCCATGAACGGCGACCACTGGGCCTACTGGATACCCGGCGACTATGATACACAGGAATATAATTACACCAAGTCGCGACTGAGCGAGATACGCGGTCTGATGCCCTCGAAACTCAATCCCGACAACGCTTCGACCACACCTTTCTCGCCCACAGGCGTGCAGACTGCGCTCCAGCTCAAGAGCGACGACGGGGTGTATCTCAACATCCATGAGGCCGCCACAGTCAACTATCCCACCATGCACCTCAATCTCAACGACACCACCATGACGTTTACATCATGGCTCACCCCCGACAACCAGGGGCGCAAGGGATATATGCAGACCCCTGTCGCCACCCCCTGGCGTTACGTAATCATCACCGACGACGCCCGCGACATACTGGCCTCGCGCATCGCCTATAATCTCAACGAACCTTGCAAAATCGAGGACACCTCGTGGATTAAGCCCGTGAAATATATCGGTGTGTGGTGGGAGATGATTTCGGGAGCCGGCTCGTGGAACTATACCGACGACGTGTATTCAGTGCAGCTCGGCAAGACCGACTACACCAAGACCAAGCCCAACGGCCGCCATAGTGCCAACAACGAGAAGGTGCGCCGCTACATCGACTTTGCCGCCGAGCACGGTTTTGACCAGGTGCTTGTCGAGGGCTGGAACGAAGGCTGGGAAGACTGGTTCGGACAGTCGAAGGACTATGTGTTTGACTTCATCACCCCCTATCCCGACTTTGACATCAAAGCCCTCAACGAGTATGCCCGCTCCAAGGGTGTGAAGCTCATGATGCACCACGAGACCTCAGGCTCGGTGCGCAACTACGAGCGTCACCTCGAGAAAGCCTATCAGCTCATGAATGACTATGGCTACAACTCGGTCAAGAGCGGATATGTAGGCAACATCATACCCCGCGGCGAATATCACTACTCGCAGTGGCTCAACAACCATTATCTCTATGCCATCACCGAGGCAGCCCGCCACAAGATAATGGTCAATGCCCACGAGGCGTCGCGTCCCACCGGACTGGCCCGCACGTATCCCAACTGGATCGGCAACGAGAGCGCGCGCGGCACCGAATATCAGGCTATGGGCGGCAATGACAAGTGGCATACTTCCATACTGCCCTTCACCCGTCTGCAGGGCGGCCCGATGGACTACACTCCGGGCATCTTTGAGTTTGACCTCTCCAAGTTCACCCCCGGCAACAATTCGCGCATCGCCTCGACCATTCCCGGCCAGTTGGCTCTCTATGTGACCATGTATTCGCCCCTGCAGATGGCGGCCGACCTGCCCGAGCATTACGAGCAACACATGGATGCCTTCCAGTTTATCAAGGATGTGCCCGTCGAGTGGGAACGTTCGGTCTATCTCGAGGCCGAGCCGATGGAATATGTAACCATCGCACGCAAGGACAAAAATTCCGACGAATGGTATGTAGGCTCGACCGCCGGCACAGCCGACCGCAAGAGCACCATACAACTGTCGTTTCTTGACCCGGGCCGCAAGTATGAGGCAACAATCTATGCCGAAGCACCCGACGCGAACACTGTGGACGGTCAGCAGCGTTATAATATAACCAAAAAGACCGTGACCTCCAAGAGCAAGCTCACACTCAACGCCCTTGCCGGCGGAGGCTACGCCATATCCATCAAACCTATCGACGCAAAGAAATGAAACATCACTCAGCTCTCTCCATCCGCCTTATGACTATGACAGCACTGCTGTCGGCCGGCGTGGCCATGACCTCGTGTCACTCTTCGTCAGACACAGCCGTGGCCTCCCGGCCCGCCACTGACATGCCCGGAGCCTACCGTAACAGTCTGCCCGGACCGGCCGCACTGCCCAACGCGTGCATTTACCGCACCTCAATCGATGTCGACGCCTATGTGCCTGTGACGGTCAATCCCGTCGACGGCACGCTCATATCCTATCCCGCGCCGTCCGACATCACCGGTGCGTCGATGCCTGTGGTGCTCAAGGACGGCTGGCTGCTCGACCGCCGCGGCGTCAGCCCCAATACACGCTTTGTGCGCTACACCTATTCGCAATATCACGACCTGAGCGAAGCTCCCTCTCCGGCCAAGCTGCTCGAGGCCATCATTCCCGACGCAAGGGTCACCGAAATTGTCGAGCTGCCCTACAAGATAGGGTCAGTGACGCCAGCACAGGTCGACTCCATCATAGCCGGCGGCCTGCAACGCTGTGAGGTGACTTACAAGCTCTAAAAAGAGATACATAAAGACAAAAGTCTCAAAAGAAACAAAAGTTTTTTATTTTCACGGCTGTAAATCATATAGCCTGCAATAAAATAAAAAACTTTTGTTTCTTTTGAGACTTTTGTCTTTATGTATCTCCTTTTTTACTATTTTTGTAGAGTATTTAATCAGCAAAGTAAATGTCACAGTCAGATAATAACAAGCAACGTTTCTGCGAGCTGCTTCGCGCGACAGGTCGCGAAAACATCGAGTATGTCATCGAAGACCTCGAGACCTATGGATTTTTCGAGGCTCCGGCCTCGGTGCGCAATCATCTCAACACCCCCGGAGGACTTGTCGAACACTCTCTCAATGTCTATGACGCGGCTGTCATGCTCCGCGAGGGCATAATCAAGCGTCGTCCCGATATGGAGAAAGCTCTGCCGATGGACGCGCTGACACTTGCCTCGCTGCTCCATGACGTGTGCAAGGCCAATATATATCGCCTGGTGACACGCAAGCGCAAAAACGAGATAGGCATGTGGGAAGAGGTGCAGGAATATGAGGTGAACTATTCTCAGCTCCCCATAGGCCACGGCGAGAAGTCGGTGGTGATGCTGCTGCGCATGGGGCTCGACCTGGAGGACGACGAGATATGCGCCATACGATGGCACATGGGCCCGTGGGCCGTCGAAACCTCTTCGATCGAGCAGGACAAGAGCTATCGTCAGTCGATAGCCAACTCGCCGCTGCTGCCGCTAATCCACACGGCCGACACCATCGCCTCGCAGATATTCGAGCGCAACAGTCTATAACCTGTTACATACCACCCACACGATAGGGCGAAAATCTCACCGCGAGATTTTCGCCCTATCGTGTGGGTGGTATGTACATCTGTCGTTCAGACGATTTTAAGACTGATGATTTCGGTGTCGGCGGCCGAGAGCGCGATGTGGGTGCGCGGACTCAGAGGCAGAGGCGACACGGGGAGCGGGAGAAGCAGGATGTCGCCCATGCGCAGGGTGGTGTAGGTGCTGACGCGCGCGATGACACGGTTGACCTCCGTGTCGGAGGGGAGAGTGAAATCGGGAGGACAGCAAGGCTGACAGTCAGCGGCTATCGTAATGCCTCCGGCCAACTGTGCCGCAGGGAGCCAAGCTCCATGGGTGATGGAGCTGTCAAGCCCCGACAGGACTCCGGGAAGCATGGCCGAAGGGTCGACGGGAATGAAGTGAAGCGCGAGCGAAAAAGAGTCGTAATATCTCGGGGCAAACTTCTCGCTCACACTCTTGCCCAGACGGTTGATGCGTATGGCCAGGAAGAGACATGCATGCCAGTCTCCGCCAAAGTCGGGGTAAAACAAAGGGCGACCCGGCAGCAGGAGTGCCGAGTCGGGATGAAAGTCAATGTCGGATAGAGGCTCAGAGCCTGTCAGTCGTATTATTTTCATTTCTGCTCCATGCGGTTGTACATCAAAGCCAGGTGGGCATAGATTGATGTGTTCTCGATCGTGATTTCGGGAGAGGTCTTGATATGAAACGGCGTGAAGTTCCAGAGAGCCTTGATGCCCGACTCCACACATAGGTCGGCCACCTCGGCCGCATTTTCCACGGGCACGGCTATGACTGCAATCTCGGCGTTCAGAGCCTGGCGGTGCGCTTTGAGCTCGGAGATGTCAAAAACGGGTGTACCACCGATTTCGGTGCCTATCACCTCGGGGTCCACATCAAATCCGGCCACGATTTTCAGGCCGTAGCGCGAGAGACCCGAGTCGGTGATCAGGGCACGTCCGAGACTGCCCACGCCCATCATGACAGCCCGGTGACACTGGTGGAAACCCAGGAAGTCGTTGAGTCCGCGCTCCAGCTCGGCCACCTCATATCCGATGCGGGTCTTGCCCTTGATATTGAGGTAAGAAAGGTCTTTGGCTATCTGCGAAGCATCCACGTTGAGCATCTTTGATATGGCGGTGGAGGATACATGCTCCACGCCCTGTGCGCGCAACCGCTGCACGCTCGCAAGATACCACGGCAGACGGCGTATGGCCGGCTCGGGGACATATGGGGGCTTGGATGATTCCATCGGTCAGACTGTTTTATACCTGTTAATAGCGCAAAAGTACAAATTTTTTGCTAAAAATCATCCCGACATCACAGTTATGCCATGTTTTTTCGCTAATTTTGTTGCTAAAATTTTGTAAATTAAATATTGATGGACCGTAAAGTCAGAGTAAGATTTGCCCCCTCTCCCACAGGCCCCCTTCATATCGGAGGAGTGCGCACTGCCCTTTATAACTATCTTTTCGCCCGCCGTCACGGCGGTGACATGATACTCCGCATCGAGGACACCGACTCTCAGCGTTTTGTGCCCGGAGCCGAGGACTATATCAACGAGTCGCTCGCATGGCTTGGCATAAAGATTGACGAAGGTGTGCGCGAGGGCGGAGCCTATGGCCCCTACAAGCAGAGCGAGCGTCGCGACATCTATCGCGAGCACGTGAAGATGCTTCTCGACGCCGGCAAGGCATATATCGCCTTTGACACCCCCGCCGAGCTTGACGCCGCCCGCGCGGCCACTCCCAACTTCCAGTATGACGCCTCGACACGCCTGTCGATGCGCAACTCGCTCTCCATGCCCGCCGAGGAGGTGAAGGCTCTGATGGATGGCGGCACCCCCTATGTGGTGCGCTTCCTCATCGAGCCGGGACGCGACGTGGTGGTCAACGACCTGCTCCGCGGCAAGGTGACCATCAACTCGTCGATACTCGACGACAAGGTGCTCTACAAGAGTGCCGACGACCTGCCCACCTATCACCTCGCCAATATCGTGGACGACCATCTGATGGAGGTCACCCACGTGATACGCGGCGAGGAGTGGCTCCCCTCGGCTCCGCTCCATGTGCTTCTCTACGAGGCCTTCGGATGGGCCGACACACGCCCCGACTTCGTTCACCTGCCGCTGCTGCTCAAGCCCGACGGCAAGGGCAAGCTCTCCAAGCGCGACGGCGACCGTCTGGGCTTCCCGGTGTTTCCTCTCGAATGGCACGACCCCGCGTCGGGTGCCGTGTCGACCGGCTATCGCGAGTCGGGCTATCTGCCCGAGGCGGTAATCAACTTTCTCGCGCTGCTCGGATGGAGCCCCGGCGATGACACCGAAATCATGTCGATGGACGAGCTTATCAGCAAATTCTCCTTCGACCACTGCTCGCGCGCCGGAGCCAAGTTTGCCTACGAGAAAGGCCGCTGGTTTAACCACGAATATCTTCAGAACACCTCCGACGAGCGTCTGGCCGAGCTGTTCCGCCCCGTGCTTGAAGCCCACGGCGTGAATCCGGCCGACTTCGGCGACGAATACATCACCCGCGTGGTGGGTCTCGTGAAGGGGCGCATCAACTTTGTGGCCGATCTCTGGGACCAGGCCCGCTTCTTCTTCACCGCTCCCGACACCTATGCCGAGAAGGATATACGCAAACGCTGGAAGGAGGAGACTCCCGCCATCCTGACCGAACTCATCGGCGTGCTGCGCGCTCTCCCCTCGTTCAAGGGAGCCGAAGCCGAGCCCGTGGTGCTCAAATGGGTCGAGGACAACGGCTATCATCTGGGCAACGTGATGAACGCCTGGCGTCTGACACTGGTGGGCGAATGCAAGGGCCCCCATATCTTCGACATCACCGAACTGCTCGGGCTCGATGAGACCGTGCGCCGTATGGAGCGCGGCATGGCCGAAATCAAACCGGTGCAGTCATGATCAAGGCAGGCATAATAGGAGGCTCGGGCTATGCGGCCGGCGAGCTGGTGCGCATACTCATCAACCACCCCGACGTAGACCTCAGATGGATACACTCGCGCAGTGTGGCCGGCCAGCGGGTGGTGGATGTGCATCAGGGCCTGCACGGCGAGACTGACATGAACTTCTCGAGCACGTATGACCTCAAGGAGATCGACGTGCTGTTCTGCTGCCGTCCGGCGGGCAAGACGCGCGAGTTTCTCGCCGCCAACGAGGTGCCCGAGTCGCTGCGCATCATCGACCTGTCGCGCGACTACCGCATCTCCGACCCGTCACACGACTTTGTCTACGGACTGTCGGAACTCAACCGCAAACCGATGGTGCGCGGAGCCAGACATGTGGCCAATCCCGGCTGCCTGGCCATGGTGGTGGAGCTTTCGCTCGTGCCGCTGGCCAAAAATCTGCTGCTCAACTCCGACATCCACACCACCGTCATCACCGGGGCCACGAGCGAGGGAGCCGAGGCGCGTCCCACGACCCATTATGCCTGGCGCAACGACAATATGGTAGTTTACAGGCCGTTTCGCCACACCCAGGAGGCCGAGATTGTCCAGACTCTCTCGGCCATGCAGCAGAGCTTCTCGTCAAAGCTCCATATGGTGCCAATGCGCGGACCGTTCTCGCGCGGCATAATGGCTGTGACCTATCTCGACTGCAACCTGGAGTTGCCTGAGATAATCAAGCTCTATCAGGATTATTTCGACGACCACAACTTCACATTTATCACCTCCAAGATACCCGACCTGAAGGATGTGGTCAACACCAACAAGTGTATAATCCACCTTGACAAAATCGACGGCAAGCTGCTCATAACGGCAGTCATCGACAACCTGCTCAAAGGCGCGGCCGGCAACGCTGTCCACTCGATGAACCTGCTCTTTGGACTCCAGGAGACTACGGGGCTGACCATGAAGTCGGTGGCATTTTAAACTTTCGTTTTTTTGAGAAATTTCAAAAAAATCTCTCAAAAAATTTGGAATATACATTTTAAACCTATACCTTTGCCGTGACTTGTAGGGGCAAGTGTCCCCCGCGGGTCACGGCAAATTATTTTGATTCTTCTTAGCGAACTTCAGCTCTACAAAAATTGATTTCCCTAAGCGGAGTACTTTCGTCATAATTGCATAGTTTGAATACCTTTTAGCTCCCCGTGCTCACAGGTTTTTCACCGGAGCGCACTCTTCCACCGGGACCGTATGAAGATACTCCCTTGACTCTACAAATTTTTTCCACTCTCAAAAACAACGTCCAAGCATTACCTGTATCTCCCCCTGTCCCCCCCTTTGGTTCTTACATTATCCATACCGCATAATTATAAACTCCACATCCGATTTGTAAAACAATTCTCCTCTCTTGCTCCTCAAGAGTGTACTTGCGTCTGACATCTCACACTTGACATTCGTATTGTAACACACACATCCACCCTCTCTTACCTTCATGTCCACACGCGTAAGCCACGCTGCCGGTGCATGTCACCGTTACACGTGTACACGTCTCTCAGCCGTATACACGTATGAGCAACGTTTTATCAGCGTCCTCTACTCAAGAAAAATCTTCTTACCGTTGTCTTACCTCGGTGACTACCTAAGATGACCATTTATGTCACCATTTTTTATTTACATGAGAGAACTAAACTGTTTTTACACTGAAGAGCGCGAAAAATAAAGCGCAGCTTCGTACTGACGCTCTGTGGATGAGCCCGTTGAGATGCAAGCATCTCAACGGGCTCTGTTTTTTGATAAAAACGTCCAACCTGCCTGATTTAATCAGTTGTGACAAGTAAAGAGGGTGTTGCAGAACTTACGATTTATCATTTGTGGCATGGAAAGGCCCGTAGGGCCTGTGCGAACTTAGGCCATGGCAAGCATCCGCGTAAGCGGTGCGCAGCCATGGTACAGAATAATTATCCACAGCATGTGCCGCGTAGCGGTACAACAATACAAGCGTATCAAAACGTTAAGTCACAGTGGATTATCATCATGGCATTTTGTGGCACCGTCTTATATCTGTCTTTATACCATGGCTGCGCACCGCTTGCGCGGGTGCTTGCCATGGCCTAAGCTCGCACAGGCCCTACGGGCCTTTCCTTGCCCCTGACGGGTACAAATCAGCTACTAATAGACGTTTTGCAACACCCTCGGTTATCGTGAGAGGGGGCTGTATCAGCTATCGCGCCCGATAATCGGCGTCCTGCCGGACGCCATTATTGTATTGAGTCATTTAACCGGGCACACCTCCGCTTCGCTTCGGTGTACCCTATTAGATTTGCAGTTGCAAAGAAAAGGTTAACTTTGCAGATAGAATCCTTAAAATAATTAACAATTAAAAAAGAAAGAACCTCCTAATGTCGCGTTAGCCTAAGGTGTACCCATGAGCATAGACTCAATTAACCGTTGTAGGTACGACATTATTATCAGGACTAAAGCCAGAGAGTAAATAAAGACATTGGCCTTTTGAATTTATTATCATAGTATCGGCCGTCCTGACCAGGAGATTCTGAAGTCATCTTGACTTTTTGAGTCTGTTAATGTGTTTAAGAAATATCACATGGAATGCCAGGAGATTCCACCCTTTCCAGCTGGAAACCGTTTTATCGAAACGAT
>NZ_CAJTCF010000112.1:0-8207 GCF_910574735.1 Duncaniella muricolitica
TTTTTAGTGTTAAATTTTCATGCTAAACATCAGATTTTTAACGGATTAAACACTTGGCTCCTCGGAGCCGTTAACAAATTCTCAAAAAATAACCGAAGTATTGTACAATAATTCATAATAAAAAGCGGCAGCAAAATTAGCTACCGCATGACATTAATCGTTGGAACTTGTAATTAATGCTTACCGGAAGGCTTTGTCGAACAGGAGGGCCTTCCGCAGGGTTTCTTTGAGCAATCTGCCATTTGGAAGAAGCTCTTGACAAGAACAGTGGGTTTGTCGTAGTTCATAAACGAAAAATTTTATTGTTAAACGTATACAAAGTTACAAATTATTTCTTTGACTAGCAAATATCTGATGGAAAATGTGAACGTCTTATTTTAGTGGTCTCAATATAAGACACCCCGGCAAGAGGGTTGGTCTTGTCGGGGTGTCGGTCATGGGATTATGGGAGCGTTAGTAGTGTAGGGTCAGAGGCGATAGCAGGCGATGCGGCAGCCGGGGACTTGGTCGGTGGTGAGGGGTTCGTGGTTCTCGTCGGCGAAGTGGAGGAAGCCGTTGATCTTTGCGGTCTGCTGAAGCCAGTGGACGAAGGCGGTCATTTCAGAGCGGGCTGTTTCCTTGATGCCTCGGACGCTGATGTTGATGACGATGAGGGTCATGTCTGGGATTCCGAGGTGGCCTTCGGAACGTTCCCACAGACGGAACTGGATGTTTCGGCGGTTGTCGAAATAGTGGATACAGGCACCGACTGCGTTCCAGTCGAGTGATACGTCTTCGGGGTTGCCGCCGAACACATCGGCGACATAGGCACGCACATCAAGGTAAATGTCCATGATGGCGTTACGGGTTGAAAATTGAAGTGATTGCATTGTGATTTGAGATTGAAGTTTGTGAATTACCAAAAGAGATTGCCGGATTCGGGAGTCCAAGAGTCGGAGGGACGGAAATAGACGTGGGTACGGTCGGCGCGTTTGCGGCGTTCAAGCTGAATAGCCATCGTCTTGATGCTGTCTTGTTCCTGTTTGTCTCCGACCATCATGGCTTCTTCCCTGAGCATCATGTTACGGATCCCCTCCGCGTCATAGCTTACGCGCTCGTAGCGATAGAGCCATTCGACTTTCTGAAGATGGGCGTTCTCCTGATTGAGATGATAGCACCAGATGCCAAGCCCAACGGCAATGCAGAGAATGGCTATGACTACGGCATACGCCCACTTGGGGACTGCCGCCCATACAGCACCGTTGACGATGCTATACATCCTTTCCCGGAGTCTTTCCGCCGCGTCCTTCAAGCCCTCGGTCTGATGGCTGAACTCGCGGTTGATTCCTTCATGGAGTGCGTTCTTTACATTCTGGTCAAGCCCGTCCTTGAACATTGTTACAAAAGCCTCAGACAAATCTTTCGAGAAATCCGAGAAGTCGAGCTTTTGGGCGATGTCCTTTTTTTGCTGCTTCAATGCCGCCTCCACCGTTGTCTTTACAGATTCGTTGGTGGCCACATTACTGGGCAGCTCGACTTGAATCGTTTGTGGAGCAGTTGATACGGGCGTTGGCGTTTGCACTGGAGCGGGTGCTGCTACCAGCCGGGTATCAATCCCCACAAGTAAATCCTTGTTCTCTTGCGCGATTTTGAGAAGGCCGTCAATCTTCTCATCTTGTTTCTTGACGATGGAATACATGTCTGCCATTACAGTGATCTTCCTTTCTTCTTTTTGGGTTTTCTTTTCATTCTGCGTTCAAACTCATCTTCATCCGGATTATAGCCGGGACCGACTTGGAACAGCCCGCCAATAGCCTGACATCCGGTTTCGATTACATTCTCGACTACATTCGCAATCGGGGACTCCTTGACCTTTGCGGTGACTGAAATCGGAGTCGGTTGCTGTGGCTGTGCCTCTCTGATCCCGGTGTTTTGGGCAAAGAATTTGTCAAGTCGACTGTAGGAAAATGCACGGTCAATTTTCGAACCGTTGAAGGTAAATTCGCCGTCTGAGAAGCGTATGCCCTGCGGTTTGCCTGTGTCGCGGTCGTTGTAAAATTCGACCGTTATACCTGCCGGAGCGAGGCGGCGACGGAACTCGTCCCAAGATTTGCAGCGGTACATCGCCGCCTGAATCCTGGGCTTCATCTCGGCAATCGCGTCTTCATACAGTTTCTTTTTAGGCGAAAAAGTCAGTCCGTATTTCAGTTTGATAGCTTTGGTAGCATCACGGCTTTTGTCGAAATTGTTGCTCTCGTCGATGGCTTTACCATGGAGATTGACGCGATTATAGACGATATGGAAGTGCGGAGAGCCGGTTTTGAGATGGCGCACAATCAGATATTGTGTGTCTCGGATGTCCATTTGTTCCATATATTCCTTTGCCAGTTGCACCATGAAATCATCTGTTAGGCGTGGCAAATCCGCCTTGTCGAAACTCACGGCGATGTGTCCGATTGGTTTGCTGATTCTCTTGTTGAGACTCGCTCCGATGTCGAAACTGTCCACAATTCTGCGGTAGTCATTGCCAAGAATCCCGTCGGAATCTATCACTCGCCAAGTGTCTGGGGTGAACTGCTCCTTGTCGTGAAACTCACGCATGACGTAGCCAACAATATCGGCTGCGGCTCCTATTGCGAGTATTTTTGCTATCATAACAATGAGGAATTTGATGTTTTCAACTTGCCGAGTGTGGCTAAAATTCCATCGAGACAGGCCTCTGCCTTTCGCTTTGTCGAGGGCCATGCGTTAGCCTGACACGCCTTGACTTGAGCGTTCAGATTCTTGCCTTGATACATCAGTTCGCGTATCGCCTCGCGTTCAAAATCGGTGAGGCGACCGACAACGGAGAGCCGGAAGACGCAAATTCTAAGCAGCTCGGCAATGCTGACACCGGCAGCCGCAGCTTTGGCTTTCACCTCACGCTCCTCCGCATCGGTAAAATTCACGGAGACTTTTCGGTCTCTCTTATCACTGGATTCTTTCTTTGGTCGCCCACGGAGTTTCACACCGGGAGCGTCCTGATTGAACTTTCTCATTCGTTGGATTGGGGATGGTGACCGCAGGGAACAGAGAGCGTCCTTCGGGATGCGAGGGGTTTCGGCTGGGGAATTTTTTACCTCCCGAAACATACCCTTGCATCCCCAACTAATCCACTATCGTTTCTTAGTTGTGCGCTGACGATAACCGCTCCCTGCGGTCGGGTTATACGTTAGAGTTTGCGCCAGATTTCGATGTCGTCACCGTAGATGTCGAGATGCTCGGCAAGGATGGCATTGATGTAGCTGCCGACAGTAGTGTCGCGGTCACCGAGGATGCGGGCGATGCGTTCAAGCTTCTCCCATACGCTGTCATCGATGTTTACCGGATGACGCTTTGACAGCTTTGACGGCACAAGATAGGTTGCCTTGAACTCGGCGAAGTCCGATTTGCGCTGTTGCTTGCCGATTCGCTGTTGCTTCGGCGGCTCAGTTATGGCTGTTGCCTCGGTTGAAGTATGCTCGTTGCCAAACAGATTTTCATTGGCAACGGCGTTGGCAGTGGTGGTGCTGTTAACAGCGTTGTCGCTGTTGACTGCGGGATTGGAGTTGGTAGAGTTATCGGGTTGCATAATAATTTGGGGGTTAGAGGTTGATACTTGGATTTCGGGTGCATCGGTCAACTTGGTTGACTTGGATGCAGTGGTTGTGGATGTTTTTGTGGTTTTCATTGTTTTGAGGGTGTTGAGGTTTTGTTGATTGCATCAGTATCCGGGGTGTACCGTTCAACAGACACGAGGGTGAGTTGCAAGTCGTCGATGAGTTTCTGCAACATCGGATTTTTTCTAATCATAGTTTGCAGCACTGCCTGGTCGGGTTCGATTTGCAGGAGATAGTCTGCAATGTCAAGTCCTGCTGTTCGCTCGTTATCAGTGGCAACTTCTTCAAGGTAGTTGAAGATACTTGCCTCGATATCGAGACTGCGTAACAAATTCAGCTTCTGCCCCCACTGGTCGGTCGCGCCTATATCGGGATACAGAATTACCTGACGGCCTCGGAGAACATGGAGTGCATCAGTATTGAAGCATCCGTTTTTACCACCTGTTGCCAGCCATACATATTCCGGCAGATAATATGCTCCCACAAGTGAAGTCTTTTCGCTCTCGACAATGGCGACAGGCTTGCCTCTGTTCATCGGCAACAGATGTTCACCGAAGAAACACTGACGCAGATTGAAGTCAGGCAGTCGGAGCAACGAATGAACCCATGTTACATGGTTGAATGGCTCCTTCACGCGCTTGCCTGTCTCGGCATCGTAAAGCATCACCTTTCCGGTGCGAATACTACCGTTGATATCGGTCTGCCAGAACACGCATGATCCGGGCCAGTGCTTTGAGGTGCCTACACGATAGTCTTTCATCAGTCGTAGGGTTTCCTCGGCTCCGAACTTGGAGCGGAGGAACAGATAGATATTGTTCTTCTCATATCCGTGCAGAGTCTGTGCAACAGTCTCTGACGCGATGAAGGATGTCGGCTTTTGCTGCTCGGTCGGCTTGGCTCGCCATGCTGACTGAGTAGTGTAATCGCCGTGTAATGGCTTAGCCTCCGGATTGCGCTCAAAGTATTCCTTTGGTGTGAGATGGTAACCGCAACTCTGTTCATGGTCACACCTTCCGACATCGTCGGGAAACGAGATTTGTTTTTCGGTGTCAATATACCGGCTAAAACAACGTTTCTTGTGACAGGCGGGGCAACAGTGACGGCTTCCGACCCCTTTATAGGGCTGGAGAATGAATCGATGATTATTCATTGTCAAATTATGGGATTAAGATGGTGCGGTTCTTGCAGTTTCCGCAGTTTGGCGATTGAAACTGCTGAAACTGCGGATATTGCATGGGTCAAAGTTTGATGTATTTGCCATGCGAGGACTTTTGAAACAATTTTCCGAGGTTATTCTTCAAAAATTCCATAAAGGTGCGCTCTGCCATACCGTTCTCCATTGCCACGGCGATACCTCCCCCTGTCTCAAATTCTTGGGGCAATGCGGTGACGATGGCCAACTGCTGGGCAGTGAGCGACAACTCTTTTAGAATTGTCTGTACCTTTACGGCTGATTCCTTGAAATACTCGGCAAGAGAAATGGCACGTTCTACCGATATGAGGTCAATCATATCCTTTCCGGCATCATTGCACGCCCAGCGTGCCATCTGAATAATCAGACAGAAACGTATGGCATAGATTTGTAGCTTGCAGTAGATGCCGACAATGGTCTCGTTGGGCTCACGGTCGCAGATGTCCGACAGCTCATGTTGCCACTTGAACAGACGCACCATAGCTTCCTCGGTAAACGGTATGCTTACCGGCACAGTGTCGTTGTTTTCATCAACGGTACATTGCAATTCCATGAGCCTCGATAAAATGCGCTGCCATTCAGCGGCCACATCGAATGTCGGTTGCTTCATCGACCACCGGGTAGAAGTTTCGTGGCGGAGCAGAACAAACAGAATGCGGTCAATGAAACCGTTGGCAGAGCGTTCACCTTTGGCGAGTTCGGAAAGAATGCGTTTTTGCATCGTGCCGATAACGGATACAAACGGACGCTTGATGAAGATTGAGCTGCGCGAGCTTTTGCGGTCGGACATGGTAGGCTTGGCGCTGAACACCGACAGCCAGAATTGTTCCTCTGAGCCGTTATTGTAACGGTTGAAGTTCTTGACCCATGCCGAGAGTTCATCTGACAAGAGACATAGACCACGGCGATTCTGCGAATGGACGAGACTCAGACCTTCCGGGGTAATATCAGACACAAGAAAACGATGGCGGACAGGTTCACGGGGGCAGACCTCAATACCTTTTTCTGCACGTTCCTTCCGGCTCATGTCAAGTTGATCCTGATGTTCCAGATACTGTTTCTCGTAAATCCGGTTCTGCTCGTAGTCATGCTCCACAAACGGACGCATTGCAAAACTCAGCGGATGGCTCTTGTTGGCACCGGGTCTTCCGATGAGTGCCATATACAAGATAGCACTCTCGTCCCAGCCCTCTTTCATTCGCGCAAGATGCGTGTTGCCTATCGCTACCGACACTGCCACCAGCATAGCCGCCGCAACATAATCGACTGGAAATCCATAGCAGTCGTTCACCTCCCTGATGATACGTTGTATTTTGGAGGGATAGAGGCTAATGGGAAAACCGCCGCCTGTGATTGCGGTGCAATGGTCAATGGCCTTGTCGAGCACGAGCTGAGGAGTAATCTTATCGCTCATAGGCTAACGGCTCAAACAGTTTCGTCCGCCTGGGCGCAGACCTTTGTTCATCTCGGCAACCATTTCATCATACTTCTCCTGCTGAGATTTGGGCTTGCCGGATGCCATGTATTCGAGAAGCTCGCTCTTAATGAACCTCCACGACTTGCCGCCGGGATTCTTGTATGCCGGTATGATTCCGGCGCGAGCCTTTTCATAGAGAGTGTTCTTGCACTCTCCGAGTAGTTGACAGGCCTCCTTTGTGGTGATGAAAGGAGAACTGTCTTTTGATGGTGGAGCAAGCGCGTTGCGCAGCTCCCGTAGCTCATCTTGCAAGGCTGAGACTCGCTCGATGAGATAGACAACCGCTTCGGGCAGTCTGTCGAAAGTCACGGGTGTTGTGAACATGATGCAACCGAAACCTTAGGAAACCGTCATGCCAACGCGGCACGTCCGGGCTAAGATTTCGGTTGCAAATGTATAAGGAGAAAAAACAGAGAACAATGAGGTCTAATCCCTCTCAAAACGTTCTCCAAAACGTCTCCAAAGCCTCTCCTACTGGAGATATATGATTCTCCAATAGGAGATTGAAGTTTTATCCGGCAATAAGGTCGCCACAGTCGAGACTTCTCGAATCCTTACCACGTTCCATAGAGCGTTGAACGAACTCTGCCCACTCTTCGTCATTCATAGGCTCATCGTTGTCATTATCCATATCTCTATCCTCATCGTAGTCGTTAAGATTATCGTAATCGTCGCGTTCTTCATCTGCTGGTTCTTGGGCTTCCTCTGATTCGGCAATTTTCGATTTTTCTTCGGTAGAGATTGGTGGATCGGGTTTATAATATATGGGAGCAGCCGTTTTAGGGATTGTTTCCTTAACGACCTTTTCAGTGGCAGGCTCAATATTTGATGCTTCTGTATTTGCGGAAGTGGTTGTATCCTCCTCGATATTATAATCCGCTATCGTTAGACCTTTGTCAAAACGTTCCTCAATTTTGATTACGCCTTGAAGAGGATTTTGCTTGAGCTTCTTTGGTAGTTGATTATCTGAAAGACCATCAAGGTGGTAATGGAACGTGGTCTTTAGAAAATGGTTAATAAAATTATTAGGTTTGCCAAATAGTCTTCCCATGTTCCAGCCAAAATGCAATAATGCCCACTTCTCTATCGGTGATGCGACCTCGATTCTTGCAGCCGGTATATTAGCCTCGATTTCCTCCGGAGTACGTGAATCCCAGTTTGGAGACGATGCTCTTTGAAACAATCCCAAACGGAAAAACAGCTTTTCCAAATCACAAGGTTTGACATATGGACCTAGTTTCTCGGCGGTGTATTCGCAGGCAAACCGATATTTGGTGTCTTCCTGCGACTGTACCAGAGATGCGGCTGATTCCTTCATGTCATTTATGTTGAAGGATACGACTCCGGTCTCATCATGTTTCTTTAATGATGCTTCCGGCGGGATTGCCGTTTCTTGCCGCAATTTAGTTACAACATTAAGCATCATATCCTCAAAATCGCCACGAGATAAGGGCCTTTCTTTGGACTGTGGAGTGGATGAATTGATGTCAATAACCGGTTGCGATACAGGAATCTGCTGTACAATCTTCGCTTCCTTTTCTTCTGTTTCGCCGATTAGCGGCATATCTTTGCCTGAAAGAAATTCGACGAGCAAAGCATATAGTGCAAGTCCGGCGACAATGACAATTAAAAAGAAAACGTTAGCATTGAACTCTGATTCTCCTTTTGATAAAATAGAGTGGCGGATGGTCAGTGCTGAAAAAATATCAACAGCAATCACCAACACAAGCAACCATGGATGATGGCCTTTGAATAGGTCTTTCATTCGCGTAATTGTTTAATTGTATAGCCTTAAAAAATGATGAGTTATGGTAACTACTCAGGTAGGTTTGTCGTACTCCCCCATGCACAACTTCCCTCGTTGCAACCAACGAGAGTAAATCGTTTTTTTACAAAATATGAAGCTGTTTATAATGTCAGC
>NZ_CAJTCF010000113.1:0-8035 GCF_910574735.1 Duncaniella muricolitica
TAAGTTTTTTTATAATGAACGATTTGGCGATTCATTTGTATTTGATAATTCGTTATATTAACTTAAGTTTCAACTACTTCTGTAATTTTTACCGAATCATTGATATGAAAAAGATAGGAATATTTTATGGCTCCACCACGGGCACGACCCAAAGTGTGGCCGGGAAGATAGCCGAATGTCTCGGAGTGTCGTCCAGTGATGTACATGATGTGGCCTCGTGTGCTCCGTCGGCGGTAGCCGATTATGACGTGTTGCTCTTTGGCGCGAGCACCTGGGGTGCCGGCGATCTGCAGGAGGATATGGACACATTTCTCGACGGTATCCAGTCGATGGACCTGAGAGAGAAGGAGGTGGCCATATTTGGCTGCGGCGATGACTCTATGAGCGATACGTTTTGCAACTCGGTCGGAGAAATCTATCATCGTCTGCATGACACGCATGCCCAGTTTGTCGGGCCGTTCAACAACGCCGGCTATGACTACGAGCACTCGGGCAGCGATGTAGAGGGCATGATAGTGGGCCTTTGTATCGACGAAGTCAACCATCCCGAGGAGACCGAAGGGCGTATTAAAACCTGGTGTGAGGAGATTAAGAAGGAATTTTGTTAGAAAATGTGAAATAATATTGCCGTTGTGGGGAATTTTTCTTAAATTTGCACCTCAAAATGTGGAATAACAAAAAATAAACCATATACGGCAATGAAAAGAACATTTCAACCTTCTAACAGAAAGAGAGTAAACAAGCACGGATTCCGTGCACGTATGGCTACCCCCGACGGACGCAAGGTGCTTGCACGTCGTCGCGCCAAGGGTCGTCTCCGTCTCACAGTATCTTCCTCTATCAGCGGTAAGTAATACTCTGAGCATACAAAAAATCGAATTTTATTGCCGAGGGCTGCCGGACACATTGTCTGACAGCCCTCGGCTATTTTTGGGGTTTATGTCTCATACTGAAATGTTTGACAACAGCACCATGACTGCCTGTTTGAAACCAAACAACAGTGGCGGGCGTTATCCTCATAGGGGCAATCCATGCCTATACATTAATATATAATAATCATGCGACAGATAATAAGACATTTCACCGATGACGACCTGTATAAGTTCACGATGTGTTGTGCCGTGATAGAGAATTATCCGCGCACGCGGGTGAAATACAAGTTCAGCGACCGTGACGACACTGTGTATCCTCCGGGCTTTGCCGACGAGCTGCGACGACAGATAGAGATGCTCGAGACGGTGACGGTGACCGACGAGGAGATAGAGTTCATGAAGCGCAAGTGTCGCTACATACCGGTGTGGTTTTACAGTTTTCTCAAAGGATTCCGTTACGACAGCCGCCGGGTCACTGTGAGTCAGGACGAAGAGGGACATCTGAGCGTAGAGTTTGAGGGGAGCTGGAGCGACACCATATTGCTTGAGGTGAAGGTGCTCGCCATAATCTCCGAACTTTATTATATGATGACAGGCGAGAGCACCCGTCTCGACTATGGCGACTTTTACGAGCGTTCGCGCCACAAGGGTGAGCGTCTCATAAAAGCCGGATGCACTTATAGCGATTTCGGCACACGGCGCAGGGCATCGTTTGAGGCACAGGACACGTTGGTAAGAGCCATGAAGGAGTGTCAGGAGAGTCTCGGAGGTCCCGGATGTTTCGTAGGCACGAGCAACGTGTATTTCGCCATGAAGTATGACCTGACGCCGGTCGGCACCATGGCTCATGAGCTGATATGCGGCATCGCGGGGATGTATGGCCCGCAGATGGCCAATTACATAGCCATGAAGACGTGGGCGCATACCTACAGGGGCGCGCTGGGGACATTTCTTTACGACACTTACGGCTGGCGCATATTCAGTCTGAATTTTTCGGAGGATTACGCCAACATGTTCAAGGGGCTGCGGGTGGACAGTGGCGACAACCGCCGCGAACTCGACATGATAGTGGATAAATATCGCTCGCTCGGTATCGACCCGCGCACCAAGCAGGTGGTGTTCAGCAACGCACTTGATGTGGATGCGGCTATAGAGTTGCAATGTTACGCGGCCGACAAGTGCATCCCGTCGTTTGGCATAGGCACACATTTCACCAACGATTTTCTCGGCATAACTCCGATGAATATAGTGATAAAACTGTTGGCAGTGAAGATTACGGAGTCGTGGCCGTTTTATTGCAGCACATGCAAACTCAGCGAAGACCACGGAAAATATACGGGCGATCCGGCCACAGTGAGACGCTTTCTCGAGGCTCTGCATCTGAGGGAGCCGGAGGTGTGAACTCTCGGTGTCAGATGTGCGTTTCTATAATAGAAACCAAACAACAAATATATATATTATGGAAAAGAAACATGACATGACTGCGGCCGAGGCCCAGCAGAAATATCCCGGAGTAGAGACTGACAATGCCGACAATGACAAGGTAGACCCCAAGCTCGTCAAGGAGGAGACCAAGGAGCTCAACAACAATCCGCGCAATAACGATATTGACAATTAGTCCCTAAGGAGATACAAAAGCGTCAAAAGGACATAAGAAACATAAGTTTTTTATTTCAGAAGATAGAGTGTGAAGTTATAGATATTTATCTTAAACTAAACTACTGTCTTAAAATAAAAAAACTTATGTTTCTTATGTCCTTTTGAAACTTTTGTATCTATTCTCCAAGACACACCGGACCCCTCCGCTGTCGGCCGATGACCGATGACGGAGGGGTCGGGTGTAGGTATGATGGATGGTGTTATTCGAGCGACTGTGAGATTGTGGCGTCGGGCACATCTGTGCCACCGCCTTCGTCACCGGGCTGATCCTCGGGAGCGGCTACAATCACGACCTTGTACTGGAAGATGCCCCAGCCAAGCGACTTGCCTTCCTGGAATATCTGCGAGTTGATGGTGAGAGTGTGGTCGCCTTCGGCCATATCGGAGGTGTCAATCTCTACCGAGAAGGGTGCTACACCGGTGGTGTAGAAGGGGATGCCGTCCCAGATGTAGGTGGTCTGGCCGAGAGCGGCCTTGCCTGTGCCGGGAGCCGGCTTTACGATAAGGGCGTCAATCTTGAGGGGTTCGCCCTTCACTACGTATAACGTACCGTCATTGAGTGTGCCTCCTGAATACTCGATGGAGAGACTTACTTCGGGAATACTCTTGTCGTCATCGTCACAAGCCGAGAACAGCGTGAGAAACGGCAATGCCAGGAGAAGAAAATAAAACTTTTTCATAATAAAATATTTAGAGAGATAATTGAAAAGAGAGGTCGGGGATGGAGATGGTGGTCGCGATACCCGTCAGTTCTTAAACACTATGTC
The DNA here is from genome assembly GCF_910574735.1 of Duncaniella muricolitica. Taxonomy (NCBI): domain Bacteria; kingdom Pseudomonadati; phylum Bacteroidota; class Bacteroidia; order Bacteroidales; family Muribaculaceae; genus Duncaniella; species Duncaniella muricolitica. Next base: position 3,299 of record NZ_CAJTCF010000113.1, read on the forward strand.
GTTGCCGTCATAGTCGATGATGATGGGGTGGTCGCGGTCGACCTTCTGAGCAAGGATGTCCTTGCTGAGCTGGTTGAGCACCATGCGGTGGATGACTCGCTTGACGGGACGCGCGCCAAACTCGGGGTCGTAGCCCTCCTCGGCAAGATACTTGAGAGCGGCGGGTGTCACCTCGAGGGTGATGCCGTTGGCGGCAAGCATCTTACGGATGGAGCGTATCTGCAGGCCGACGATTTCCTCGATTTCAGCTTCGTCGAGCGGGGTGAACATGATAATCTCGTCGATGCGGTTGAGAAACTCGGGGCGGATGGTCTGCTTGAGCAGTTCCACCACTTCGTTTTTGGTCTTCTCGATGGTCTCCTCGCGGTTGTCGGCCGTCATCTTGGCAAAGTTGTCGCGGATGAGGGGCGAGCCCATGTTGGAGGTCATGATGATGATGGTGTTCTTGAAGTTGACCATTCTGCCCTTGTTGTCGGTGAGACGTCCGTCGTCGAGCACCTGGAGCAGTATGTTGAACACATCGGGATGAGCCTTCTCGATTTCATCGAAGAGCACTACCGAGTAGGGTTTTCTGCGTACGGCTTCGGTGAGCTGTCCGCCCTCGTCATAACCTACATATCCCGGAGGCGCGCCTACGAGTCGGCTCACTGAGTGCTTCTCCTGATATTCGCTCATGTCGATACGTGTCATCATGTTCTCGTCGTCAAAGAGGTATTCGGCCAGAGCCTTTGCAAGCTCGGTCTTTCCTACGCCCGTAGTGCCGAGAAATATGAATGAACCGATGGGGCGGCGCGGGTCGTTGAGTCCGGCACGCGAGCGGCGCACGGCGTCGGCTATGGCACGGATGGCGTCGTTCTGACCCACTACGCGGTGATGGAGTTCAGTCTCGAGATGGAGCAGTTTCTCCTTTTCGGTCTGTACCATCTTGTTGACGGGTATGCCGGTCCAGCGCGACACGACATCGGCTATGTCCTCCGAGTCGACTTCCTCTTTGATGAGAGCCTTTTCGCCCTGCATGGAGCGGAGCTGATCCTGGATGGTCTCGTTTTCCTGCTCCTTCTGACGTATGCGTGAGTAGCGTATTTCGGCCACCTTGGCATAGTCACCCTCGCGCTCGGCGCGTTCGGCGTCAAAAGCCAGTTGCTCGATGTCGATTTTGTTTTGCTGGATTTTGTTAATCAACTCCTTCTCGGCCTTCCACTTGGCGGTAAACTCCTTCTCGCGGTCGCGCAGGTCGGCGAGTTCTTTTTCGATTTCCTTGACCTTGGGTTTGTCGCCCTCGCGCTTGATAGCCTCGCGCTCAATCTCCTTCTGGGCGATCAGGCGGGTGATTTCATCGAGAGCCTGGGGCACCGAGTCAATCTCGAGGCGGAGCTTGGAGGCGGCCTCGTCGACCAGGTCGATGGCCTTGTCGGGGAGGAATCGGTCGGTGATGTAACGCTCCGAGAGGGTGACGGCGGCGATAATCGCCTCATCGCGGATGCGCACCTTGTGGTGGTTCTCGTAGCGTTCCTTCAGTCCGCGCAGGATGGCGATGGCGGCGGCCTCGTCAGGCTCGTTGACCATCACTTTCTGGAAACGACGCTCGAGGGCCTTGTCCTTCTCGAAGTATTTCTGATATTCGTCGAGAGTGGTCGCTCCTATCGAGCGCAGTTCGCCGCGGGCAAGAGCCGGCTTGAGGATATTTGCGGCATCCATGGCACCCTCGCCTTTACCGGCACCCACGAGAGTGTGGATTTCGTCGATAAAGAGGATGATTTCGCCGTCCGCACCGGTCACTTCGTTGACGATGGCCTTGAGTCGCTCCTCAAATTCACCTTTGTACTTCGCACCGGCCACAAGCGCGCCCATGTCGAGCGAGTAGATCTGCTTGGTGCGCAGATTTTCGGGCACATCGCCGCGCACTATTCGCTGGGCGAGGCCCTCGGCGATGGCTGTCTTGCCGGTGCCCGGCTCGCCGATGAGCATGGGGTTGTTTTTGGTGCGCCGCGATAGTATCTGGAGCACACGACGTATCTCGTCGTCACGTCCGATCACAGGGTCGAGTTTGCCTTCACGCGCGCGTTCGTTAAGATTGATGGCATACTTCGACAGGGCCTGATAGGTGTCCTCCGCGCTCTGGTCGGTGGCTTTCTTGCCTTTGCGAAGCTCGGCCACTGCGGCCTCCATTTCACGTTGGCTCAATCCGGCATCCTTGAGGATTGTAGCGGCCGGAGAGTTGACCGTGAAGATGGCCATAAGCAGAGCCTCGAGTGTGACATACTCGTCACCCTGCTTTTTGGCAATGTCAAGAGCTTTCTGGAGCACGTCGTTGGAAGTGCGGCTGAGGTAAGGTTCGCCACCCGATACTTTGGGCTCGGCTGCAATCCTGTCATCAACCTGACGCATCAAGGCGGCGGCGTTGGCACCTACCTTGGAGAAAATAAAGTTGATGAGCGACTCTCCCTCAGTCATCACTCCCTTGAGCAGATGCACAGGTTCGATGGCCTGATTGCCTGCTGCGCGGGCTATCTCTATCGACTTCTGTATCGCCTCCTGAGATTTTATGGTGAAGTTGTTGAAGTTCATAGTCTGTACTTTAATATATGTAGTAGGTAAGTTGAATGTTCGTGATATATTCTCTCATACCATATTAACAAAAATCGTGCCAATTGGTTTTATGCCTCGCGCGAAGAGTCAGGCCGACATGACAATGCTGACATTTTAACCGTAGGTGTATGACAAAGTTTAACATAGCCGGGCAATAATGTTGCCCGATGGTGACGATAAATTTGCAGTGTAAAACAATTAAACTCTTAAAGATATGATCTCCATCCATCGTACCGACCTGTTGCAAGTCACAGCCCAGTCATGTGGCATAGTGCTTCTGTCGCTCACCATGAGCGGAGCCTCGACACTCACCGACGTGTTTCGTCAGGTGAAAGAGTCGGCACCATGCGATGCGGGCATAGTCACAGTGAGGTTGCGCAACCGCACTCAGGGGTGGACGCAGCAACATAATCTTGTGTTGCGCCGTTCACGCCCGGCCACTCCGTCGTCACGCAATACCGACGAATATCCTTCGCTTTTCGGAGAATGGAATGTGTAATATATCCGACTCCGGGGGGGATACATAAGTACAAAAGTTTCAGAAGAAACATAAGTCTTTTTATTTACTTCAGCCGTCTGTTTTTGCAGACAACTAAAAAAATAAAAGAAAACTTATGTTTCTTCTGAAACTTTTGTACTTATGTATCTGTCAGTCGGAGACTAAACTGATGTTATGCCTTGAAAGCGTCGGCTACATAACCCTGCTCCTTGGTGGGGGTAGCAGCGAGAACTATAAACCAGATGCCGCCGATGAGGGGTACGAGGTTGATGAGAATCCACCATCCGCTCTTGCCGATGTCATGCATGCGGCGGATGCCGATTGCGATGCCGGGAATGATGTTGACGAGGCCGAAGATGCTATAAAGAATCATGCCAACCTTGCCAAGACACAGCATGATTGCATATGCAACAATCAGATAGAGTACGGAATACCAGTACTCGGCGCGGGTGGCGCGGCCGTTGAAGTTGGCATAATTGCTGTAGAAACGCTTTACAGCTTCGATAAATGTGATGTTCATGGTTGTAATTTTTAATTGGTTAATATTGGAAGATTGGAAAAACGTTGTGTCAGAAAGTATCGGGGCTCTTGGCGTGCTTGTATTGCGGGTCGTAGATGGAGTTGAGCACATGGGCCAGACGCAGACCTCCGATAAGGAGCTGTGACTCTATGACTGGCGACCATTCGGCCACTTCGTCATAGCTGAATGAGCCGTTGGCCGGGATGCCGCTATAGATGTCGCGGCATATCTGCACTGTCTTCTGGCCCCAGTCGTCGAGATTGCCTCCGATAATCACGACCTCGGCCTCTTCGGGCACACGGTCGATCTGCTGCTGCCACTCGGTGTAACCCCACTTGTGGGCCGACTCCACGAGATTGGTGTCCCAGATGCCGTGGAGATTGGTGTCGCGGCCAAAATATCTTACCTTTACATTGTTGCCACCGCGGTCGGTAGAGCGTCCCATATGCATGGGCTGGTGGAGGTCGCCCATGAGGTGAATCACCATCTTCATGGCCAGCTCATGGTCGGCCTTGGTCTTGGTGGAGTCGGCGAGGATGCCGATGTTCATGCGCAGGGCCTGTACGATGTCGCCACCGGCCTGTTCGGGCTGAGTCCAATAGGTCTTGTCGGCATCAACATTTTTATAGTGCCAGGTCTTGGAGTAAGCATATTCGGGAGTGTGGCTGGCGTTGTCAAGCCAGTTGGCCCAATAGACGGGGCTCATGCCGTCGAGGATATCGGCCACTGCCTCGGCGGTGGCGGGGGTGAAGTGCTGTTCTGCTATATAGGCTGTCACGTCATGGCCTTTCTGGCCCCATGCCATAGCCGACAGGGCGGTGGTTATCGAGAGTGTACCTAAAAATAGTCGTTTGATTAAATTGGCTTTCATTTTTTTGATTGGTAGGTGTAAGTAGTTCGTTGAAATTTTTTTGTCATTCAAAAGTACGATTTTTCTGCAAAATGCCACAAATATTTCTTAACAAAAATTCGACATAAGCGTAACTACTCAGGTAGGTATGCCGTACTCATATTATGACGAAACAATAGCAGCTTAACGTTCAATTATCACTTCGCATTTGACGCTCATAAAAGCTATTGAATATCAAGAAAATAAACATTATTTTACTTGCATATTTGTTTTTTTTTT
>NZ_CAJTCF010000114.1:0-7823 GCF_910574735.1 Duncaniella muricolitica
CATTATAAACAGCTTCATATTTTGTAAAAAAACGATTTACTCTCGTTGGTTGCAACGAGGGAAGTTGTGCATGGGGGAGTACGACAAACCTACCTGAGTAGTTACAACAAAAGTTAACGAGTGTTAAATAATTTGGGGGGGTAAATTTTTGTATAAATTTGCAAAAAGTCGCTAACATCAGTAGTCGTCACGTGTGACATCTTTCTCTATTTATCAGTTATAAGCTACTTCGTCGGGGCTTTTTAGAAATGCAATAATCTCTATTATTAACCAATCATTTATCAATTCCCAACTTTTATGAAAGCTAAAGGACTTCATCTATTCCTGTTGTTAGTCCTGTTTTTGTTCTCAGGGTCGCCGGAAGTTTACGCCCAGCAGACCGGTGGAGGGACAGCAGGATACGCGACGAGCAAGTCATCGATCACGGGTTTCGTATTTGACGCCGAAGGGGAGCCGCTTCCCGGCGTGACCGTGAAAGTCCCTAAAAAGAACTTTGCGACAGTCACCGACATCAATGGAGCTTTTTCTATCCATGGCAATTCAGGTGACATCGTTTCATTCAGCTACATAGGCAAGAAACCTGTCGAGATGAAAGCCGTAATCGGCCGCCCTATGCGCGTCATTCTTGACGACGATACCGAAAGCTTTTCAGAAGTAGTGGTGACAGGTATAGTCAACAAGGACAAAAACTCGTTTACCGGTTCGGCCTCGACCTTCTCGGCCGAAGAGCTCAAGTCGGTAGGCGTACAAAACCCGCTCGCGTCGCTCGCCGCCCTCGACCCGGCGTTCAATATGCTCACCAACGACCTTGCCGGTTCCGACCCCAACCACATGCCCGACATCAACATCCGCGGCAAGTCGTCGGTAATCGGAGAGCGTGACGACGCCGTCAACGACCCCAACCAGCCGCTCTTCATTGTCGACGGTTTTGAGTCGACCCTCGAGGCTGTGTTCAATATGGATGTCAACCGCATCGAGTCAATGACCATCCTCAAGGACGCCGCGTCGACCGCCATCTACGGCTCCAAGGCAGCCAACGGTGTGGTAGTAGTGGAGACTGTCAAGCCCAAAGCCGGCCAGTTGAGATTCAATTACTCAGGCTCTGCTGCCGTATCGACTCCCGACCTCACATCCTACAATCTGATGAACGCGTCGGAGAAGCTCGAGTATGAGCGTCTGGCCGGACGTTACACCCCCTCATGGGCAGCCGGACCCAACGATCATATCACTCTCAGCCAGAAATACAACGAGTATCTCGCCGCTGTGGCGAGCGGTGTCGACACCTACTGGCTGTCGGTGCCTCTGCGCACAGGCTGGACCCACAAGCATGACGTGTATGTCGACGGTGGCTCCAACGGCTTCATGTTTGGCATCGGAGCCAACTATTCGGGCACCACGGGTGTGATGAAGGACTCCAAGCGCGACAGCTACGGAGGCAAGCTCGACCTTATCTATCGTCTCAACAAGCTCCAGTTCTCCAACAAGTTCTCGGCTTCATACACCTCAACTCAAGACCCCGTCGTAGAGTACAGCGAGTATGCCAGAGCCAATCCCTATTACAAGAAGTATGACGAGAACGGTGACGTAAACCGCTGGCTCGAGAACAGCAACTTTGCCCGCGCGGCCAATCCGCTCTACAACGCGTCGCTCAACAGCCGCAAGGAAAAATCGCAGCTTCTTCTCACCAACTACCTCATCGTAGAGTACAACCCCATACATCAGTTGCGTCTGCGCGGCAAGCTGGGTCTGACCCACACCACCAACGACGGCGAAAACTTTATCTCGCCCGAGGACACCCGCTATGACAGCTATGACCGCACCCGCAAGGGCTCGTTTACATCGACCGACCAGAAGTCAACCCGCTACGACGCCTCGTTCACAGCCATCTATGCCGACGTGTTCGGCAACCACCGCATCAACTTTGCCGGTGACTTCAAGGCCTCGCAGAACAAGACTCTCACCCAGGGCTACAACGTAGTCGGCTTCCCCGAGGGCAACTACACCTACCCCTCCTTCTCCAACGGCTATCCCGAGGGAGGTGTGCCCCAGTATTATGAGGACACACAGCGTTCGACCAACCTGCTCGCCACCCTCAACTACGCCTATGACAACCGCTATCTTCTCGATGCCAACTACGCTCTGAGCGGTTCGTCGGTATTCGGCTCGACCAAGAAGTTTATCAACACCTGGTCGGTGGGTCTCGGCTGGAACATCATGAACGAGCGGTTCTTCCGCGAGGTTTTCCCCAGCGTGTCAATGCTCAAGATCCGCGCCTCGATAGGTAACCCCGGCAACCAGGGTTTTGACTCGGCGCGCTCGCTTATCACCTACAAGTTTCTCTACAACAGCTTCAATTATTTCGGCAACTCGACCATCATCGGCCAGTTTGGCAACCGCGACCTCCAGTGGCAGACCACCATCGACCGTAACATCGGTCTTGACTTCCGCACCGACCGCGTGAGCCTCGAGGTAGACTACTATGACAAGAACACCGACCCTCTGCTCATCGGTGTGTCAGTGCCTCTCTCGACCGGTATCACCGGCCTGTGGAACACCAACCTCGGCATCCAGAAGTCGCGCGGCGTGCTTGCCTCGGCTCAGTATTACATACTCCGCAATCTCAAAAACCGTCTCACCTGGAGCGTACGCGGAACACTCCGCCACGAGGACATCAAGCTCGACAAGCTCAACGGTATTCTCGATGACCTCAACCAGATAGGCAAGAACACCACGACCAAACGCTACTTTGACGGAGCTGACCCCGACGCCATCTGGGCCGTACCCTCGGCCGGCATCGACCCCTCCAACGGTAGGGAAATGTTTATCAAGCGCGACGGCTCCTACACCTATGACTATAATCCCGATGACGAGACCATCGTAGGCAACACCCGCGCCAAAATCGAGGGCTCGCTTGGCTCGAGTTTCAACTACAAGGGCCTGTCGGTAAGCATCAACTTCACCTACAAACTCGGAGGCAAGGCCTTCAACGACGCTCTCTTCAACAAGGTTGAAAACATCTCCTCGTCTCAGATGATCTACAACCAGGACAAGCGCGCCTTCTATGACCGCTGGCAGAAACCCAGCGACATAGCACAGTTCAAGGACATCGCCGACAAGGTGCCGACCCCCATGTCATCACGCTTTGTGCAGCGCAACAATGTATTGGCACTCCAGTCGCTCAACGTGGGCTATGACTTCTATGACGTGGCCTCGCGCCTGAAACTCGAGTCACTCCGCCTGTCGTTCTACTGCAACGACCTCTTCTGGTGGTCGACCATCAAGCAGGAGCGCGGTACAGCCTACCCGTTTGCCCGCAGCTATACGCTCGCGCTGTCTTTCTCATTCTAACCATCCTAAGAGATTCCGATTATGAAAATATACCAATCAATCACCGCAGCAGCTCTCATTGCGCTTGGCCTCGCCTCAACAGGGTGTTCCGACTGGCTCGACTATACTCCCAAGGACAAGCAGACATATGACGAGCAGTTCAATAACCGCACAGGTTTTCACACCACAGTCAACGGCATCTACAACACCATGACCGGCTCAGCCCTCTACGGCTCCAATCTGTCATACGGCGCGATTGACATCATGGGCCTGTGTTATAAAATCACCAATTCCAGCACGTCAAAATATGAGCTGTGCACCGCGGCCTATACAGGCACCTATGCCTCGGGTACTATAAGCAGCATCTGGTCGACAGCCTATAATGCTCTGCTCAACATCAACGTGCTCCTCCAGGCTCTCGACGAGAAGCCCGACGTGCTTCTTCCCGAGGACGCCACTATGATACGCGGCGAGATGCTTGCCGCCCGCGCCATGCTCCATCTCGACCTCGTGCGCATCTTCGGCCCGGTCTACATCGTCAATCCCGACGGACTGACAGTGCCTTATGCCGACGCGCCCGAGATCATCAAGCGCGAGCGCATGCCGCTCGGCGACATAATCTACAATAAGATTATCCCCGATCTGACCGAAGCCCAGAATCTTCTCAAGGACTGCGACCCCATACTGACCGAAGGTGTGCTCAACTCCGACGGCGGCGAGGACGGCAACTGGTTTCGCTACCGTCAGTTGCGTCTCAACTACTATGCGGCCACGCTGCTCAAGGCCCGCGCCTACATATGGGTGCAGGACTACACCAACGCGCTCGCCGAGGCCCGCAAAATCACCGACGACACCTATGCCCAGTCATGTTTCCCGTGGGTCGACCCCGTGAAACTTCTCGCCAACAGCAGCAATCCCGACCGCATCTTCTCCACCGAGTGTCTTTTCGGATTTTACGACAGCAAGATGGCGGAGATTTTCACCCAGAACTTCAACGGCACTCTCGACCCCGCTGTGGTTATGAAACCTCGCGACGGATACACCGACATACTCTTCCCCAACACTGCCGACTATCGTCGTCAGTCGCAGTGGACAGGCTCGACATCCATAAGCGGTGGCGAACTTGACTTCATCAAGTATAAGAGTTTCACCACCAACTCGACCAATCCCGAATTTTGGGCTACTTTCTACGGACTCATGCGCAAGAGCGAGGCCTACTATATAGCCGCCGAAGCTCTCAACGGACTTGGTGACACCAAGGGTGCGTGCGGCTACATCAATCAGGTCAAAGCAGCCCGCGGTATCGAACTTCTTGACACCGACTCACCGGCCGACTTACTCAAAGAGCTCAAAATGGAGTTTCTGCGCGAAATGCGAGGCGAGGGTCAGATATTCTTCCTCCACAAGCATTTCAACCAGTCGTTCGCAACCACCAACTCCGACTTCAACGGCCATGAGGCTGCCAACCGCGACAACCCGGCGGTGTCGCAACGCTACAATGTTCCCATCCCCTCAGGTGAAAACTATTAATACCCGCAACTTATGAAACTCAGAAATCTATTATATCTCGCTGCAGGTTCGCTGCTCCTTCCGTCTATTGCCGCATGCTCTCATGAGGAAATCGAGCCTTACAGCGGCCCCAGAAACGGCATATTTATCCAGCAGGTAGCCGGCACCAATATGACAACCGGTCTCGTGTCGTCCTACATGGACTCCACAACATTCTCGTTTGCATCATATGCAGCCAATGTTACGGAAATGCCACTGCGCTTCTATGTTCGTACGATCGGCGGAGTAACCAACTATCCGCGCCGCTACGCTCTTGCTGTCGACGAGGCTGTCACTACCGCCGTGGAGGGTGTGGACTTCTCGCTGTCGAGAAACGACTTCATTATCCATCCGGGAGAGACAATGGATACATGTATCGTCACACTCATTCGCACTCCGGCATTACGTCAGTCTTCTTTAGTCGTGAAACTGCGTCTGCAACCCAACGAAAATTTTGATATCATCTTCGATTCTTATCGCAACTCTGGCTCATGGGAGATTGCCGCTGATTCTCTGTCGGCTGTCACCTATGCCATACGTTTTACCGAAGAGTATCGTGAGCCCAATTACTGGGGTTGGTTTGGTGACGGTTATTTCGGGACCTTCACACCCGCCAAGATGCTTGAACTGCAGAAAGTAATGGGCTGGACTTACTCCGATTGGAACAGCGGAGGTCAGAGCACTTCCAAAGTACAGTATGGTCGTATGGACTTTGCTGCAAAGGCTTTCCAGAAGCATCTTCAGGAACTTGCCGACGCAGGCACTCCCGCCCGCGAAGATGACGGCTCATTGATGCAGCTCCCCGGCTCCTATGCAGTCGACTATTCAGCTTATGAGTAACAATCAAAACCGTTTTTTCTGAAAAATTATGAAACTCAATATACTCAGCGCGCTCGGTCTGTTTGCGACCTCCGTGGTCCTGACCGGCTGCTATGAAGACAAGGGCAATTATGACTACACCGAGATTGAGGAACTGACCATAACACTCCCATCTGCAATCGAGGCTATGGCCAACGCTGAAAACATTCAGTTTTCGCCCACAATAGTATCCTCGATTACCGGCAAAGAGATATCGCCCGACGACCCCAACTATGAATATGAGTGTCGTGTGTACTACACACGCACTATTGACGGCATATCCGAAAAATGGTATGACATCAATCCCGACAAGACCATGGCTGTCGACTTTTTTGTCGAGGCTCCGGCCGGTACATACACCCTGTGGTACACCGCAAGAAACAAGCGGACAGGCGTAGAGTCACATGCCAAAGGCTCAATCCGTCTCATCAGTTCAGTATATGAAGGATGGATGGTAATGGCTAACTGCGGAGCTGAAAAGACAATGCGTCTCGACATGATTTTTACCGACTCCAAAGGTCGTGAACTCATAGCCAAAAACATCACAGGTACTAAGGTTACAGGTCTGACCGAAGGTACCCAGGCAATGTATTTCCCGAGCATGTATGCCGGCAAGGAATGTGTCAACATCCTTACCAAGTCGGGCAGCTATCGCGTGTGGGACGATATGCAGATACTCGCATCCAGCAATCTCAAGCTACTTGATTTCGTAATGCCCACTACCGAGGGATCTCCCACCAAAATTTCCCAAATTATATATTACGGAAGCTACGGACCAACAGCCACAACATGCGTCACCGACATAGGCGATGCCTATGCCATTACATCGGCCGGAGCCGGAGCCTCATATGAATATCCATTAAACGCCGAAAAAGTCGGCGATAAGCCTTCCTACAAGGTTGCTCAGGCTATCGGCACAAGTATGGTACGTCAAGGCAACTCATCATCGGCTCTGTTTTATGACATCACCAACAAGCGTTTTATGGGTTGGAGCTACTATGCCAGCAACAACAAACTCCTCTTCCCGCTCAACGACAATGATGAAAACCAGCCCCAGGGCCTTTTCTCATTCAACACGGGTATGGATTTTGTCGACATGGAAAGCACCCGATTCTCTAACGGCCTTGTCTATACCGTGCTTCAGGACAACACCGGCCATCGTCACGTCTACGGCATCAACCTCTCGGGCTACAACAGCATCAAGAAGGAGTCGGCCTATGACAACATCACCGGTGAGAATTTTGACACGGCTACCGACTATGCTTTCCACTCGCAGTTTCCCTATATGTTCTACTGCAAGGGTAACAAGGTCTACTCCTACGGTCTTGTCGACAACTCTGTCAAGGACGTCCTGACTCTTGACGGCGCAGAGACAACAACGCTGCTCAAGTTTAACCTCTACGGCAATATGACACTCACCAGTCTCAACAAGTGGGAGGACGAGGAATTTCAGAGCATGCAATACAAGCTCATCGTCTGCTCGACAACAGGAGGAGAGGACGGCGGCATAGTACGTTTCTACAACGTGGACACCGCCGGCAAAATGTCGCTCTACAAAGAGTATAAAGGCTTTGGCGAGAACATTGTCGACGTGACCTATCGCGAGCGCAGAAAGTAACCCCTCGCGAGGCTTTACAGCCTCACTGTTAAAATACTTTTCACAATCCGACCGAAGAATGCAGGTATCTCACCCCCTCGACCTGCATTCTTCGGTCTTGTATTGCAATATTTTAGCAAACAGAAATAGAAATTAAGCAAATAAAATCGTGTTAAAATAATTAAAAACAGATTGCTATTTGCGCATAAATTGCTAATTTTGTACCAGCATTCTAAAATAGCAATAGAATATAATATTTAGGTAATGGGCCGTAGTCCTTTGTGAAAAGTGTTGCGGCTTTTTTTGTATCCCTACTTTAGATAAGAATAGATACAAAAGTTTCATAAGGACAGAAGAAACGGCCCAAGCCGAAATTCCAGTGCATATGTTAAATTGAGTAGACCGAAGTGTTAAATATTCAAGCGTACAGTTTGACCAGGCGGAAGATGAAGAAATCGCGGTCTCGGACACCGCGCATTTGCGAGCGGAAGAT
>NZ_CAJTCF010000115.1:0-7721 GCF_910574735.1 Duncaniella muricolitica
GTCTTTCGTTGGACAGATAAGTCGGTGATGATAGGTCATTTTCAAAGAACACTTGCCTAATCCTTGCCAAAGGGACTATTAAGACACTACCTTGACTGGCGCACCGAAGCCGTACAAGCCAAATTTGACAGCGGCCACAAAGACCCTTATCAGGCTACAGTCTCGGCTATGGGCGGACTCTCGGCCGCACTCATCACTACGACAGTGGTGTTCATGGCCGTCTTTATACCCGTATGTTTTATGGGAGGGACATCCGGAACGTTCTACACGCAGTTTGGTCTCACAATGGCTGTGGCGGTGGGCATCTCGCTCATCAACGCCATGACGCTATGCCCGGCCCTCAGCGCACTGCTCATGCGTCCGGCCAAAGAGGACGGCAGCCGGCACGGATTTGTGAAACGATTCCATTATGCTTTCGACCGTTCGTTTGCCACCATGACCGGACAATACCGCAGCGGCGTTATGTTTCTGTTTCGTTTCCGCTGGATAGTCCTGACTCTGTTTCTGCTCTCGGGAGGCGCGCTGGTGTGGCTTGTATCAACCACCAAGACAGGGCTTGTGCCACAGGAGGACATGGGCACAATCAGTCTAAATGTCCAGGTAGCTCCCGGCAGTAATCTTGCCGAGACAAGCGAGATTATGGACCGTATAGAGGATGCGATCAAGGATATTCCCGACATCTACATCTATTCGCGCGTGACCGGTAAAAATGCCCGTCACGACCAATCGGCATCAGCCGGTTCATTCAACATACGTCTGCGCGACTGGAGCGAGCGCAAAGGCTCAGGCCACGACATCAATGCAATAATACGAGAGATATATAAACGCACTGAAGGCATATCGTCGGCACAGGTGCGTGCCTCTCAGTCGCCAATGATATCGGGCTACGGCACAGGCAGCGGCTTTGAGCTTTATGTGCAGGACCGCTCGGGAAAGACTACCGACGAACTGCTGCAAGTGACACGCGAGTTTATCGACTCGCTCAACTCCCGACCCGAAATCTCGCGGGCCTACACCACCTTCGACACCAAGTATCCCCAGTACATGGTAGAGGTCGACGCTGCGAAATGCCTCAGGATGAATGTTTCTCCGTCAGATGTGTTGTCGACTCTTGCCGGATATGTCGGCGGCAGTTATTCGTCAAACCTCAACCGATTCACCAAGCTCTATCGAGTAATGGTTCAGGCCACACCCGAGGCCCGGCTCGACACCGAGTCACTCAAAAGCATGTATGTACGCACCGGCGACGGAGAGATGGCACCGCTTGACAATTTCATTACACTCACGCGGGTCTACGGCTCGGAAAGTCTATCGAGATTCAATCTGTTTCCGGCTATTTCGGTGTTTGGCGAGCAGGGCGACGGCTACAGCTCAGGCGAAGCCATCAACGCCATCAAGGAAGTTGCCGACCAATACCTGCCTACAGGCTATGGCTATGAATTTGGCGGCATGTCGCGTGAGGAATCCTCGGCCGGCAACACTACAGTAATCGTATTCAGCATATGCCTCGCATTTATCTACCTCATCTTATGCGCACTCTATGAAAGCATTACAATACCTCTGGCAGTAATCGCAGCCGTACCCATGGGTCTGGCCGGATGTTTCATATTCGCCCGCTGGTGGGGCATTGAAAACAACATCTACATGCAGATAGGCCTTATCATGATCATAGGTCTGCTGGCAAAAACCGCCATACTGCTCACTGAATATGCCACCGCCCGCCGCAAAGAGGGCATGGGACTCATTGCTGCAGCCATATCTGCGGCCAAAGCCCGCTTCCGTCCCATCATCATGACCTCGGCAACGATGATATTCGGCATGCTTCCGCTTATGTTTGCATCGGGTGTAGGAGCCAACGGTAATATTTCGGTCGGAGTCGGGACTGTAGGCGGACTGCTCTTCGGCACATTGGCTCTGCTGTTTATGGTACCGGTATTCTTCGTTATATTCCAATACATACACGAACGTATCATGCCCAAGAGAACACGTGGACAGGTAGACATACCAAGCTCGAACCATGGTAATTGACGAGAATACAGGGCGTGGAAGGACTGACTTTTTCATGACGTGCGGTGTATAATTATGCTGCAAAGTTACACATCGGTTATCCCTAAACAGTGCGATAATATCATTAATTATTTTCGATGAATCTCGGTCCGACATGCCCACATCTACCTCGACGTTTACCCGTCAAAGCATGTAGTTTGCCACTTTTATATATTTCACAGTCGCCGATATATCATTGTATATCAACAATATACATATACAGTACTCATTAATAGGTATTTTTTGACGAGCATAAACTTCCGACCTTTGCACTGCTAAAACAATAAAAAAAGGTATGACATCTCGGAAAAAGTATTTTTTCAGTATAATCACTCTTCTGACTATCGCAATCTCCACATTCGCCGCAGGAAAACCGGGAATGATCTCAGGTAAAGTGCTATCGACCGACGGTGAACCGATCGACTTTGCCACCGTATTTCTGAAAGGGACATCATACACATGTTCCACCGATGAGAAAGGACTTTATCACCTTTCTGCTCCTGCCGGAGATTACACGATAGTATACACATCCGTAGGATTTGACAAAAAAGAATTTAAAGTAAACCTCAAAGCAGGTGAACGAGACAAAATGGTGGTCAAACTCAAACCATCAACCAATCTCGGTGAAGTAATCGTGGTCGGCAATCAGCTCAGCAAAGTGAAAAACTCAGCTTTCAATGCCACAGCCATCAATACCCGTGAACTCACCAACACCACCAAGACTCTCAGCGAAGCCTTGGCCAAGGCTCCGGGCATGAAGATACGCGAGAGCGGAGGCGTAGGGTCTGACATGGCTGTGACAATGGACGGCTTCAGCGGCAAGCATGTCAAAGTATTTATCGACGGTGTGCCGCAGGAAGGCGTAGGAAGCTCGTTCGGGCTCAATAATATCCCGGTCAACTTTGCCGACCGCATAGAGATTTACCGCGGAGTCGTGCCTGTAGGGTTCGGAGCAGATGCCATCGGCGGCATCATCAATATCGTAACACCACGACGCCAGCGCAAATGGTTTATGGACGCATCTTATTCCTATGGTTCGTTCAACACCCACAAGTCATATGTCAACTTTGGCCAGACTCTCCGTAACGGTTTTAAATACGAGATAAACGCATTTCAGAACTATTCCGACAACAACTACAAGGTAGATGTGCCTGTCGAAGACTTTACCACCGGCTCACTCGACACCAAGACTTTGTATCGTGTAAATCGCTTCAATGACAAATATCATAATGAGGCTGTGATGGCTAAACTCGGTTTTGTCAACAAGAGCTGGGCCGACCGCATACTGATGGGCATCAACTATTCTCACATGTATCAGGAAGTGCAGACCGGTGTGCGACAAAAAATCGTATTCGGACAGAAACATCGTCACGGCAATACGCTCATGGGGTCGCTGGAATACAGCAAGCGCAACCTTCTCACACAAGGAATTGATGTGTCGTTCAACGCTAACTACAACCGCAACCTCAACACCAATGTCGACACCGCAGCCGTAAGATACAACTGGCTTGGCGAGACTATTCCCATCAGCTCGCCCAGCGAACAGTCCAACCAGCTCTCCGAAGCATGCAACAACAACTGGACTGCGACATTCACTGCCAACTACCGTCTCGGAAGGCGCCACATGTTCACGCTCAACAATGTGTTCAACACATTCAACCGCTCCAACCGCAACCTCCTTACCACGCCACCGAGCGAAGATGAGTTTGCAAAGGTCACAAGCAAAAACATCGTAGGGCTCTCCTATCGCTACACGCCTGTCCGACAGGTGAGTCTCTCGGCTTTCGGCAAACAATATCACCAATATGTATCGGGCCCGGTCACCACGACATCAGCCCAGGACGAATATACCGTTGCCTCACGCACTGTCGATTATTTAGGATATGGAGTGGCCGGCACATGGTTCATGCCGCTCGGATTTCAACTCAAAGCCTCATATGAGAAAGCCTATCGTCTGCCGACCATCGAAGAAATATTCGGTGACGAAGACCTTGAGATGGGCGAGATGGACATCAAGCCGGAGTCAAGCAACAACATCAACCTCAATCTCAGCTATGACGCCACTTTTGGCAGTCACACAGTGTATGTGGAATCGGGTCTGATCTATCGCGATACCCGCGACTACATACAGCGCAACATCGCATCGCTCTCAGGCGGAAAATTTGCCGCGACCTATATAAATTACGGCAAAGTCAAGACCACCGGAGTAAACGTGTCGGCCCGCTACAGCTTCTCCAAATGGGTGAGTCTCGGCGGAAACCTCACCTACATGAACGTACGTGACAAATGCCGCACGATGCCCAACACCACCGCGGCCAATCTATCCTACGGTCAGCGCATGCCCAATCTGCCCTACTTCTTCGCCGACTCCGACATCAACTTCTATTGGCTCGGTCTCGGTCGCAAGACCAATACTCTGACAGTCACGTATGACAACCAATACACCCGCAAGTTCTGCTACTATTCGTCAATCATCGGATCAAACAGCGATGAGTATATGATACCCGACCAGTTTGCCCACAATCTGACATTTACCTACAGCATCCGCAGCGGTCGCTACAATATATCGCTGGAGTGTCGCAACTTCACCGACGCCAAGCTCTATGACAACTTCAGTCTCCAGAAAGCAGGACGCGCATTTTATGGCAAATTCAGAATATACTTCGGAAATTAATAATTAACAAAATCATAAATCACCCAATGAAGAAACAGTTTGTATGGGCATGTGCCCTTGCCGTGTCGGCCTCTGCGCTGACAGCCTGCTCCGATGACAATGACAACGCCGGCAGCAATGACTACAACGGTGCCTCATGCGGCCCGCAGTTTGTCATCGCTACTACCGTAAGCGCGTCGGGCAACTCCTCTTACGTACTTCTCTCCGCGCCCTCGCTTGATGAAGGCAGCGTATCGCCTATCAATAACGGATGTACCAATTCGGGAGCCACTCAGTGGGTGTATAACGGAGACTATGTGTATGGCCTGCAATATCGTCAGGGTAACGACGGTGCGACACAGCGATTCGCTCTCCGGCCCGACGGTAAAATCGAAGCCGACTCAAGAGAATTTTTCATCTCACGTTTCTCATCCTACGGCATAGCCGGCGACAATATTTTCACGATGTCGACCGCCGATGGCCTCTCTGAATATGCCGATGCCAACGGCTATACTCCCAAGACTCTGACGTTCACTCGCCTCGACTGCGAGAACGGCACATCGACTTCCAACGTCAATACTGGCAACCGCTATTCGGTAGAGAACTATGTAGGCACAGGTGAATACGTGACCGTGTGCGGTCTTGAGCCTGCCGGTTCACGTATCTTTGCAGGAATCGTTCCCATGGGTCTCAGCCAGTACGGCTATGCCGACGGCAACGGCAAATGGCTCCGCAGCGAAGAGTATCGCGACCTTGTAACAACTGCCGACGGTGGCTCCGGCGGAGGCTCTTACAAGAAAGGAGAACTCTCCGGCACACAGTATCCCGACAGATGTTATGTTGCCATCTATGACAATAACAATCTGCTCAACCCCACCATCGCGATGACTGAAAAAATCAGCTCGCCTGCCGGACGTTACCGTTCACAGTATTATCAGTCGGTATGGGCCGACGACAAGGGTGATGTGTACGTATTCTCACCCAGCTATGCCAAGGCCATGACCTCCGACCTGCAGAAAGCCACAGTGAATGCCGGCGTGGCACGCATTCCCAACGGTGCCAACGATTTTGACGATTATTACTGCGATATCGAAAGCCTCTCTGGCGGCTACTCATTCCTGCGCAACTGGTATATCAGCGACAGCTACTTCCTCATGCAGATGTATGACAAAAAACTGAACGAAGGCGGCACCCTGACAGCCCTCTCGCTTGCCATCTTCGACGCTGAAGCCAAGACTCTGAAATATGTCGACATGCCTGACAACGTATCGGCTATAGGCAAGACCATCTATGCCCGCAACGGATATGTCTACATCCCCATCAGCTTCACCGAGGGTTATCCCGTAATTTATCGCATCGACCCGAGGACCGCTGTGGCCACCAAGGGACTGACTGTCGAAGTGACTTCAATCGAGGGCATCGGTCTTCTCAATCCGATTGACTGATAAAGCGACAAAAGATATATGAAACTGTTCAGAAAACTCCATCTGTGGCTGTCGGTACCATTTGGCATCTTCATCACACTGATATGCTTCTCGGGCGGCATGCTCATTTTCGAGCAGGAGATCACCAGAGCTGCAAAAAGCGATGTATATTATGTGGCGTCAGTCGGCGAGACCACTATCCCCATGGGAGAACTCATGGAGACTGTCAAAGCCACCCTGCCCGACAGTGTTTCCATCACAGGCGTCACAGTATTTTCCGATCCGGAACGCACCTACCAGGTAGCACTCTCCAAACCCCGTCGCGCGTCACTGTTCATCGACCAGTATTCCGGAGAAATCACCGGCCGCTATGAACGTCTCGGATTTTTCTCCTTCATGTTCAAGATGCATCGCTGGCTTCTTGACAGTGCCAATCCCCACGGAGACGGGCTGAAGATAGGCAAGCTCCTTGTAGGCATCTCGACCATCATCTTTGTCATCGCACTTATCACCGGTATAGTGCTTTGGTGGCCACGTGCACGCCACAATTTCAAGCACAGCATGTCAATATCCCTATCCAACGGCTGGAAAGGCTTCTGGAAAAGTCTGCATGTGGCAGGCGGTATGTACGCGCTGATATTCGTGCTCGCGATGGCTCTAACCGGCCTCACCTATTCGTTCGGCTGGTATCGCACAGCCTTCTATGCCGTTTGCGGTGTGGAGCATACGGCTCGCAATTTCGGACAAAGCACACCCACAACCGAAGGCAAAAAGGAGAGTCGAGGCAATCGTGGCGGACGAGGTGAAGGGCGTGGCAATCGTGGCGAAGGTCGCGGCCATGGAGGTCGCGGCGGCCACAAACGCTCCGAGTTTGGACGCTGGCAGCAGGTGTATGACGAACTTAAAGCCAAGAATCCCGATGCTCCCCAGATTACAGTCGGGCCGGAGACCGCTTCAGTAACCATCGGCAATTATGGCAATCCGCGTGCGGCCGACCGTTATGAGTTCAACCGCCGCACAGGCGAGCTGACGCTCTCCGCTCCTTATGCATCTGCCGTTGAGGCCGACAAACTGCGTGGATGGATTTACTCCATCCACACCGGAAGTCTCGGCGGATTTGTCACCCGTCTGCTATGGCTGCTCGGCTCTCTGCTGGGCGCATCGCTTCCGCTCACCGGCTATTATCTTTGGATCAAGCACATGGGCAAGAAAAAAGACGGCCACCATCCTCATGTCCGGTCATAGACTTCATGCATAAAAGGATAGATTAGATTGGAATATAGCAGTTGTCACTTCATCTTTGTGACAACTGCTATATTTTTTCTCTCACGCCACCGGCACGGCTGAGGCTGAACAGTCCGGCCACGATGGCAAAGCCCAGAGCAGCATACAGACACACGCGCACCGATGTTACCACACCCGTCGTCATAGCAAATACAATGGTGACAGTGCGTCCGTAATGGTCGCATAACAAATACCTCTTTGGCAAGAGGTTAGATAAGTGTTCCAAATAACATATTGGGGTAAAATCACCCCAACAAACAGTTGTTAACAACCAAATAACAAAGTTTAACTATGTTATATTATCTATTCCCATC
>NZ_CAJTCF010000116.1:0-7717 GCF_910574735.1 Duncaniella muricolitica
TACGGCCTGGAAAAGCGGACAATCGCCGCTTGACGCTATCCTTGCCCTCGTCTAATAAAGGCGAGCCAAATCATCATGTCTTTACTTTGGCTGAATAGTTACTATGTTAAATTAGTTGGACATATGTTTGGACAGGCAACATATTTTGCCTAAATTTGCGGAAATTTAAACATGTTAGCCTAACCTCTGATAGCACAGCTAACGCAGTACAAACAAAGTTTAACAACAGCCATAGAACTACATTTTTTCCGAATCCATAACTTAGTCATGACATACTGGATAATAAATTCTTTAATAGTTTTTGCTTTATGCGTCCTGTTTGCGGGCGTATTGATTCCTCAGATACTGTTGATAGCTTACAGGCGCAACCTGTTTGACGAAGTGGATGAACGTAAAATCCATAAGGGACTCATCCCCCGTCTCGGAGGCATTGCTTTCGAGCCTGTGATACTGCTCACGATGGCTCTGGTGCTCGGAGGCAACATCATGCTTGAGAATTATGCTTTCCCCTCGGCTTTCTACAACAACGGTCTGCTGATGATAGCGACATTCTGCAGTCTGATGTTGCTCTATCTTATCGGCATAGCCGACGACCTGATAGGCATCAAGTACAGGGCGAAGTTTGTGGTGCAGATAGTGTGTGCGTCGCTTCTCATCACGGCCGGGTGCTGGTTTACATCGTTTGCGGGCATCTTTGGCGTGCAGAGCGTGTCGCCATGGTTTGGCATCCCGTTCACTGCGGTAGTTATAGTGTTTATCATCAATGCCATCAACCTCATCGACGGCATCGACGGTCTGGCCTCGGGTCTGAGTTCGATAGCATGCGGCATCTATGGCGTGTCGTTTCTGCTCATCGGCGAGTATGCCTATGCCATCATCTCGTTTGCCACACTCGGCGTGTTGTTTCCGTTCTTCTACTACAACGTGTTTGGCGACGTCAAGAAGCACTCCAAGATATTTATGGGCGACACCGGTTCGCTGACCATCGGACTTCTGCTCAGCATCCTGGGCATCAAGCTGTTTACCCACGACTTTGACCCTGCGCTGGAGTTTCAGCCGGCGGTGCTGGCTTTCTCTCCGCTCATCATCCCGAGCTTTGACGTGGTGAGAGTCTATATGGTGCGCATACGCAACCATTGCTCCCCTTTCCTCCCTGACAAGAACCATATCCACCACAAATTTCTGGCCGCGGGCATGAAACCGCGCACGGCCATGGTGACCATCATAACATTATCCACACTTTTCACCCTCTTTAACCTCGGGCTGAGCCGGATACTGAACATCAACATAATCGTCGTGCTCGACGTTATCATGTGGGTGGCATTTCACTTCTGGCTTAACAAACGCATCAAGAAGGCCAAGGCCGAAGGGCTCTCGCGCTGACATGGTCGGCCGTCACTCCCTGCGTCCGCTCTCCCCGCCCCGGCAATACATATGCGTCACACCCCGAGCCGACATTAAAAACACTCAGAATCTCAGATGATTGACCATATACTCACCGAGGAAGTCACCGAGCGCGCAGTGCTCGTGGGACTCATCAGCAACCAGCAGAACGAAGCCAAGGCACGCGAATATCTCGACGAACTGGCTTTTCTGGCCGACACGGCCGGGGCTGTGACCGTAAAGACATTTCTTCAGAAGCTCGAGTATCCCAACCCGCGCACCTATGTGGGCAAGGGCAAACTCGAGGAGATACGCGCCTATATCGAGGATAATGACATAGGCATGGCTATCTTTGACGATGACCTGTCGTCAAAGCAGGTGGTGAATATCGAGCGCGAGCTCAAGGTGAAGATACTTGACCGTACCAGTCTCATCCTCGACATCTTTGCCAAGCGTGCGCGTACGGCCAACGCCAAGACGCAGGTCGAGCTGGCCCAGTATCAGTATCTGCTGCCGCGACTTACGCGCATGTGGACTCACCTCGAACGCCAGCGCGGCGGTATAGGCATGCGCGGCCCGGGCGAGACGCAGATCGAGACCGACCGCCGTATAATCCTGTCGAAAATATCGCTGCTGAAGGAGGAGCTGCGCTCCATCGACAAGCAAAAGGCCGTGCAGCGCAAAAACCGCGGCAAGCTCACGCGCGTGGCTCTCGTGGGCTATACCAACGCCGGCAAGTCGACTCTGATGAATGTGCTGAGCAAGAGCGAGGTGTTTGCCGAAAACAAGCTTTTCGCCACGCTCGACACTACGGTGCGCAAGGTCATTATCGACAATCTGCCGTTTCTGCTCACCGACACCGTAGGTTTCATACGCAAGCTGCCCACTCATCTGGTCGACTCGTTCAAGTCGACTCTCGACGAGGTGCGCGAGGCCGACCTGCTGGTGCATGTGGTCGACATCTCTCATCCTCATTTCGAGGAGCAGATCGAGGTGGTCGACAAGACGTTGCGCGAGGTGTGTGACGGTGCCGACAAACCTATGATAATGGTGTTTAATAAAATCGATGCTTTCACCCATGTGGAGAAGGATGAGAATGATCTGACTCCGCGCATGCGCGAGAATATTCCTCTCGAGGAGCTCCGCCAGATGTGGATGGCGCGTCTGCCCCATGACTGTGTGTTTATCTCGGCTAAGACGGGCAAGAATATCGATGAACTCAAGCAGATGCTCTATGAGCGTGCCAAGGAGATTCACCTGACAAGATTCCCTTACAACGATTTCCTCTTCCAGAAATACGACGAAGAGTAGTCGGGCAAAGCCCGAAGGTTATGAGGTTATGAGGTTATAAGGTTAGCCTGCGGGGTAATTTTGAGCCAAATGGGGCTAATGGGCCCAATGAGGCTAATGGGCCCCGGACAGGAACACCGTATACTTTACATTATAATCTTTGCCCTTCGGGCAAATAATAACCCTCACCCGAAGGTTAACCTCATAACCTTATAACCCCATAACCTTTGCCCGAAGGGCGACTAAAATGGCCCGAAGGTTAACCTCATAACCTTATAACCTTTGCCCGAAGGGCAACTAAAATGGCCCGAAGGTTAACCTTATAACCTCATAACCTTATAACCTTTGCTCGAAGAGCAAGTAAATATGTGGATTGAACAGCCCCCTATATTTTACCGACTGCTTTTCACGGAGGCGTGGTGGCGGCTCAAGAGACACGGACGCAAACTTGTGTACCTGACTTTTGATGACGGCCCTGTGCCCGAGGAGACTCCGTGGGTGCTTGACCTGCTCGACAAAGAGGGGGTCAAGGCTACTTTTTTTATGGTCGGAGACAATGTGCGCCGCCACCCCGAACTGTTGGAGGAGGTGCGCCGCCGCGGCCATTCCTATGGCAACCATACCATGCATCATCTCCAGGGTCTCAAAGAGAGCAACGCCCGATATTTCCGCGATATCACCGAGGCTTCCGAACTGATACAGTCATCGCTTTTCCGTCCGCCCCACGGCATCATATGGCCGGGACAGGCGCGGCTGATCAAGCGTCACTATAATGTGGTGATGTATGACCTCGTGACACGCGATTACTCCAAACGTATCGACGGGGAGAGGGTGTTGGAGAATGTGAAACGCTATGCGCGCAACGGCAGCATCATAGTGTTTCATGACTCTATCAAGGCTCATAAGAATATGCGCTATGCTCTGCCCCGGGCCATCAAGTGGCTCAAGGAGCAGGGATATGAGTTTGAGACTCTGCCGATGTAATCCTAAGAATGAATGCTATGCCTGACATAAGGCGGCTCGTCATCGAGGCCGGAGCGGTCAGGGCCGGGGTGGTCACCCTCGGACCTGTCGACAGCCATGCCGAGGAGCTTTACCGGAAGTGGCTGGCCGAGGGACGACACGGCGAGATGGGTTATCTCGAGAAATATGCCGAGGTGCGTCACGACCCGAGGCTACTGCTCGAGGGGGCGCGGTCGATGATTGTGGCGGCATTCAATTACTATGGCGGAGAGCCGGAAGTGTCGCAGCCGCTGAAATGGGCGCGATATGCCGTAGGACGCGACTATCACGAGGAGGTGAGAGAGCGGCTCGGGCGGGTGGCCGAGGCCATCACCGCCGCCACGGGTGCGCAATGTCGCGTGACGGTCGACACGGCTCCACTGCGCGAACGTTATTGGGCCGTAAAGGCCGGAGTGGGTTTTCTCGGCATCAACAATCAGCTCATAGTGTCCGGAGCGGGCTCATGGTGTGTGCTCGGCGAGATTATTACGACGCTCGAGCTGGAGGCCGACGAGCCCGACACGCGCAACTGTCTCGGCTGCATGCGTTGCGTGAAGGCTTGTCCGGGCCACGCGCT
This sequence comes from Duncaniella muricolitica, assembly GCF_910574735.1. NCBI lineage: Bacteria > Pseudomonadati > Bacteroidota > Bacteroidia > Bacteroidales > Muribaculaceae > Duncaniella > Duncaniella muricolitica. The sequence goes on from NZ_CAJTCF010000116.1 coordinate 4,253, forward strand.
CGACGGACATGGAGGCATAGATGCCCGCAGATGTATGAGCTACCTGTCGATAGAAAAAAAATATCATGAGGATGACGAGGCCCTGATGCCCCGTCTGGGCGACCGCATATATGGCTGCGACATATGTCAGGAGGTGTGTCCCCACAACTCATGTGCAAGGGCCACGGAGATTGACAATTTTCGTCCGCGGCCTTCGGTAATCGGCCTCACGCGGGAGGATATACTGGGGATGGAGCAGAGCGAATTTTCACGCATATTCACCCATTCGGCCATCAAACGAGCTAAACTTGCGGGGCTTCAGCGCAATGCGCGGGCGGCAGGAGAAGGTGAGGCAGCGACACGGCCGGAGTGACCGGAAACGAAGCGAGTATCTCGTCAAACGGCACACGCGACTCGTCGGTCTCGGCAAGCATGCGCCCTGGAGGGGTGGCAAGGACCGACTCGGGATTGAATTTCTCGCCATAACTCAGATAGAAACCCCATCGCAGAAGGTCTTTGGCCAGACCCGGTTTGCCGCGAAAGCCATGTATAATCCACGGCATGCGGGGCTTGAGCCTGATGCGCATCTTCATAATCTCGGGAAAACGCTTCACGATGTGGAGCAGGAGCGGTTTGCCAAGCGTCTCGCTAAGTTCTATATGTATATTGAGCAGTTCGATCTGCTTCTGAAGGTCGGGCACAGCCTGGACTATCTCCATCGACTTGCCCTTGGGCACCCATTCATACGACACATGCACCGAGTCGAGTCCGGTCTCGCCTATGGCCACCACCTGAGGGCGGGCGGCAAGCCGACGCATACGCGCCACATCACCCGGGGTGTAACATCCAGCATTCCAGGGATGTATACCCACTGTATAGTATCGGTCACCGGCCAGCACAATGTCACGCGGCGGCATCGACACAGGGTCGATATTGACCACCGCGCCCGGGCGTGAATTATGTGTATGGCTGTCGATTATCATAGCATGAGTGTGTATGTAAAAACCCTTGCCCGAAGGTTAACCTCATAACCTTATAACCCCATAACCTCATAACCTTTGCTCGAAGAGCAAATAACTAAGGCACAGGGTCGTAGCCCGAGCCGCCCCAGGGATGGCAGCGGGCTATGCGCTTCAGAGCGAGCCAAGAGCCGCGCAACGCGCCGTGGCGCATGATAGCCTCGATGGCATACTGGCTGCACGTCGGAGTGTAGCGGCACGCTGCCGGAAACATAGGCGACAGGCATAGCTGATAGAAGCGTATGGGCAGGATGAGGAGTCTTTTCAATAACAAGTCAGAGTAACGAGTCAAGGGAGAATTATCATGATTGGCCGTCGGCGGCTTTTTCGGCCAGAGACGCCAGCAGCCGCCTCATTGCGGTCTCGATGCGTGAATAAGGGAGGAGCTTGTCGGCCACATAGATAAAAGCGATGTCGGCCGGAAGGTCGCGCGGGACAATGTCGCGGTTGAGACGGTAGGCCTCGCGTATGCGCCGACGCATTGTCACGCGGTCGACGGCGTGACGAATCCTCTTCTTGGGCACCGACACCAGAAACCGCGGCACCTTGACCTCGCGCACTCCGTCTATCCTCCAAGCAAGCCTCAGAGGATAGACGAGAGCTGTGCGCACCTCACGGTCACTACGCGCAAAGAGACGGCTTATGGCCGTCTCGCTGCATAGTTTTTCTATCTTATATAGTCGGAGTCCTTTCATCTGCAACAGGTGATCAGGAAGCCGCAGTCGAAGTCTTGAGATAATTCTCGAGCGCGCCGGTCATCGAGGGGTTGCCGGGCGAGGGAGCCTCGATGTCGAGGCGCAGACCTGCGTCGCGGGCAGCCTGGGCGGTGGTGGGACCGAAACACGCAATCTTGATGTCGCCCTGCTTGAACTCGGGGAAGTTCTTAAGCAGCGACTGTATGCCGGCGGGCGAGAAGAACACGAGCATATCGTAGTCAAAGGGCTCGTCGGGGCCGAAATCGTTGCTGACGGTGCGATACATCACGGCTTTGGTGTAGTTGATGCCGCTCTTGTCGAGCAGGCCCGAATCCTCCTTGTGGACGTCCGACACGACCCAGAGGAAGTTTTCCTTCTTGTGCTTTATGAGCGCGGGGAGCAGACTGTCGAGCTTACCGTTGTCGCCATGGAAAATCTTGCGTTTGCGATACACGATATATTTCTGCAGATAGAGTGCGATAGACTCGGTGGTGCAGAAATACTTCATCGTCTCGGGAATCGTGATGCGCATTTCCTCACATATACGGAAGAAATGGTCGATAGCCGTGCGGGCGGTGAAGATAATGGCGGTAAACTCAGGGATTGAAATCTTGGCCTGACGAAATTCTTTGGAAGTCAAACCTTCCACTTTTATAAACGGGCGCAACACTACCTCGACACCATATCGGTCAGCAATGTCATAGTAAGGTGATTTTCCCGACTCAGGGCGCGGCTGTGAGACCAGAATTTTCTTTACATTCACGACGTATTTTCTTAAGTTTGTAGCAGCAAGTTGTGTATGAACAGTACTGCTCGGTATAACAAAACGAGGGGTACGATTTCGAGACTGCAAAGGTACAAAATAAAATAAAGCAACGAGCCAAAATTGTCGTAAAAAAGCCTAAAACCTTTACATATAAATGCAAATCGTGCCACAAAATAGGCAATCAGGCCTAAAATAATCACTATATGTGAGGCCGAGGGGTTGAAAAGCACCACTACGGCCGGCACGACGATGAGCATTGACAACAACGACTGCGAGGCGTTGAAACCTTTCATCCACATGCGGGCCGACACTTTGTCGGTGAATATCGAGCCGACCACTCCGTAGGCTGCGAGCTGCCAGAGATAGTAGAGCAGGGCCATGAGAGTGAGCGCGCCGATGACAAAAAATTCGCCCGACACGGGGCCGATGACGGGCCGCTCAACAAAGGCCGAGTTGATGATGATGCCTTCACAGAAGCATGCGATGAGCACGATTGAGGCTTGCACGCCCGTCTCGCTGAAGGTGCGCACTCCGAAGGTCTTCTCGCGACGTCTGACACTTAGCAGGTCGCCGAGAAAGTTTTTGAAAAACGTTGAGTAATGGCGAAAGTTGGAGGCCAGCAACAGAAACATGCCAATGAGCAGACATAGGACACCTGAGTCGTAACCCGGCAGTCCTTTACGCTCCAGCGGGGGGAGTCCCTGCGTATAGGGCACGACTCCGAGTGTCATGCCCTGCAGTTCTGACTGTAACACCGGGCCGTCTTCACGCAACGACACGTCGGCCGGATGCCATAAGAGTGTATCTGAGTTCAATTAGTAATTAGTAATTAGCAATCATTAGTGTCCACTAAAAAATCATAAGAGTACTTTGAAATTATTGAAATTCAATTTGTTGTGAGCGTTTTTGAGATGCGACGATTTGAAATTAACTTTGCAGTCTGAATCAGGCTGTTATGTTAAAAGACAAGTACGTTTTTGCTCAATTAGTCAAGTTCCTCGACAAT
>NZ_CAJTCF010000117.1:0-7431 GCF_910574735.1 Duncaniella muricolitica
ATCTCTTCGACAAAACTAAATCTCAAAATTTCAATGTTCTCTACGACCCAAGTGGACCAAATTTATTTAATTTTTAACTAGCTCCCATTTTTATGGGACACTAGTGTTTTTCTTTATCAAACGAATCGTCAAGAGGGAGTATTGCCACGCCATCATCTGTTGTTTCGCCATTGTCGAAATCTCCGTAAATCACAATCGCCCCGATGGAGTCCAATGGAGTGAAGGATTTTGGATGAACAAACTTATATCGCTGTTTCTCTACTTCAAGCAGACCCTTCTTCTCATAAAGAATGGCACTGTCGAACCCTATAATTACCGACGGTTCCTTCATGATATATTTGTCCGTTTCGCAATACACGGCATCAAATGTCAGGAATGTAAAGATTATGCCTGCAATCGAGAGAAGTATCCAACAAAAGGCATATATCCGAGAGATAGTATTTATACACCGCTTTTTACCGCGAATGAAATATACCGCACAACCTGACAGAGCAGTCATCCAAAACAGTACATATCCCAACCGCCAACGCAACTGCAAGCCTTTCAACACCATAAAGAGGAACAGCACCAGCATCACGGCATGAAAAGCTACCAACAATATCTTCTGCCACTTATTCATAATACCTGTGTTTTATCTGATTAACGCGGATTCCCTCTTTGTTTTTCATAACCAGTTGTTTTTAAGGACGCGTCGTGAATAAATCGGGGCGTAGAAAAAACAGAACCACACGTTTAGCAATATATATCCGGGCGTGTCTTGTTTTATGGCTATTGCTATATTGCGTTGTATGAACACAGAGACAGCGATAATCAAAGCGATATAAAATATACCGCCTATTTTCGAGTCAATCAGTGGCGTATAGAACACTGCCGCTAATGTATATAGCAGCCAAAACAGTTGCACATTGCGAAGGAATAGATAGACCTTGCGCTTTGGAAATGTCTCCGATGCCTGTTTGCCGTCTGCCTTGCCGCTCAGGAAATATAAACTCAGGAAGGGATTGACAAAGAAGTTTCCGCAGAGTATCAATGACAGATACCTGCCACCGTATCGTACACGGCTAATACGGATATTGGCAAACAACAATCCCATCGCCGAAGCCATAAGCAGTAGCTGTGCTACTTTAGCCACATCAGAGTGCAGCCATAACTTACCGTCAAGCCACCCACCACTTATCCCGACAATAAGGACAGCAGCGTAAACCAGCAATATAAAATTACCGACAATTGCAGTGATATATAATGATTTATTCATTCAAAACCGGTTGTTAATGCTTTAATGGTATAATTCCAACTCATGATATATAAAAAGAATTACAAGCAAAGCGGCTCCGATCTCTTTATACTTGCTCCTGAACGCAAAGACCACATTTTCCGTCTGTAAGAATATCAGCAATATATTTGCGACCAACAGACACCAATTAATCTTAGTAGACCCTCCGGCAAAAAGAACAGCGAAAGAAAAGAAGAACGTAATCGCGAACAATACTACAATTATCCATTTCGCCCGATAAATCAGTTTCAATGCTTGCCTTCTTTTTTATTATCCCTGACAGATTTTATCGGAGCCGGTCTAACAGCTTTGTTTGGCATTACGTTTTCAAGCATGTCCCTGACGGTCTGCTGAACTTTGATTTTTAGATATACCGATTCTTGACGTTTATGGTCGATGGTTTTCACATACAACGTATTGTTGTCATGCCAGAAGATAGTGCTAAGCCCGGATTCTTCGGTCTGACAATAAGGTCCTTCACCACTGTATTGAAGACTCTTGTATGACTCAAATTCATATATGAAGTTTCCTTCGCGACGAAAGAATCTCAAATCTAAGGGCCAGTCGCAATCATAACCGACCTGCGACACATAAATCCCATTGGTGTTTATCGCCGTGGGACAAGCCGCGCGACAGATATATTTACCGTTCTCAGAATCAAACCACCATATTGCATCGTCATGCGGCGATTCAGGGATATTGAAACCATATAATTTCAGTTCAGGCAGAAATGTTAGCCATCGTTTGTTAAAACCAAAATCCGAGTTATCATAAATAGCATATATTTCTTGTTGCCAAGCAGAATCAAGACGTTCAAATTTAGCTTGCGATTCCTTCAATACCATAGAAACAATATCATTATCGGCAATGGTATCAGCCGGAATGACATTATAGCGCGAACACTCTCTTTCGGCTTTAACATATTCCGTTTCGCTTATTTTCTCCACAGAGAAAACTGTTTGTGCGGACGCAACAGAAGCATACACCATCACAATCAGCAATATCCAAAATTGTTTATCGGTCAGTTTCATATATCAATCTGTCGTTTTCTTTATAGTTCCAAAACTTACGGTAGCAATTGCCTTGACCGTCATAATATTTCCATTCTCCAAACATACACCCTAAATATTCAGCAGGATATACATACCTATCAAATGCTGTCCAGCCTTCCATTCGTGTTTGCTTATCAGGAGATTTAATTGTCAGATATCCGATCGAATCACAATGTATTGTAATATCCGACAATATACTTAATATATTGTCGTTCCTTGTAACGCTATCCAATGTAAAAGGTATGCTGAACCTATAAGATGATACCGGATTTAATATGTCATGGATTTTCTTTATTTGGGATAACTCATAGGCTTTTGTTTCAATTTTGAACCATACCATATTATCCGGTTCGTTTTCCCACTGATGAGCAGGACTATAAAATTGGTTTATAATAGAATCTTCCTCTTCATTGAAAACTTCTACCAAATAACTGCCATCAGATAAATTATAATATCTGAAACGAATATCTATGCCCATGTTCCCCTCATATAAATAGCCGTTGATAGTTTGCTTAAAGTTTAATTGAGACATTGCTTCCGGCAACGTATGATTAGATACGTTATACGATTCAATTCTGCTTATTATACTGTCAAGGTTTTGTTTAATATCGCTTATCCTATGATCAGCTGTGCTATATCCCATAAGAATGATACCACAAATAGATAGCACAATTATTATTACAAAGCCTATGGCAATGGAATATGATACTATTTTCTGACACCTTTTCATCGCTTGCCTCCTTTCCGGTAGATAAATTGATTGGGTATGACATCGGACTCAGTGTTGTAACGGGCAAAGAATGGCAATATATATTCTGTTAGGTCGCGCTCTATTTCGCTCCTTAGTTTCATGACATCCGTGCCTGAGGTGATACAGTACCATTTATCCTCTTTGACCGTAAGCAAGCCGCCGATTCTATACCGGATAGCACACTCATATTCCTTAGGGAAAGAGGGTACAATCCCTGTGTGTTTGTAATCTTCATGCTCCAGCCAAAAAGCACCTGTAAATATACCGACATTCAATGTGAAGCGGATTTGATTGGCATCATTCCATTTATCATTTTGAATGTTCACACAATAACCTATCGAACCATTGCTTTTGAAGAAATGATTGCCTCGTTTCTTGAAATCATTATCTTTCAGATAATCCGTTATCTTTTCAAATACGAAAGTGCGTTTGCCTTGGATGTCCATTTTCGGTAATTTGTGCCTGTCTATTTTGATTAGAATACCCAATATGAGCATGACGATCGCTCCGAATACCGGAGTTTGCCATGATATAGTTTGCTCGGAAGGATTGGAGCGCCATCCCGTTACGATGCTTGTCGAATGGAAATCAGCCACAAACATATAAATTCCTATGCCAAGCATTATAGCCGAGCATATCATCAGGATTATGAACCCTTGTCGCTGAGATTTACTGATGTGGCGATTCATACGCTAATAATCATTGGTTTATCGCTGCCGAATTATGTAGATAACCGATATATAGTCCAATAAAGAAAAGTGTTGCAGATAGAATTGGATATATCACCGCGAGCCGTCGATACGCAGAAATATTATAGACATCATGCTCGCAGATTATCACTCTATATCGTTTCTTTCGCAAAAGCAACCACCATAAAGCGGCGAGTTCGAGAATGAACATGGCTGAAATTAATATTTTCACATCAAATTTCTTCAAATCAATAATATCTGTAACATCAGCCGAAAACATTACAAAACCGATTATCCCAAAAATCGGACACAGGACACTGAGCACAGCCAACAGAGGAACGAAGAATCCATCCTGTTCCTGTCGCATCTGCCACCAATAATATTGGTAGAATAAGGCTCTTAGCAGTTTCATTTGAGTCTATTATCTGTAATTAAGCAAAGTTACAACTAATAATCGACATTAGGTGTGACAAATGTCCCAAACGAGTATGAAAATCAGCGCAGAGATTAGCCGTTACATAATCATTCAGCACCGACAGGTCAATCCTCGGCATGAAATCGTTAAGCCGTGCATATTTCGGGTGTTGTTTCGTCTTATCCTCAGTTGTTCTTGTTGATTAGGTTGACGATGACTTTTACCATTGTGTCCTTTTCCTCAGTGCGACTTTCTGCTATCATAAGGGTAATGGCGACGAGGGTGTTGTCGGCAATGCGTTTGGTGCCATCCTCATTGTAGAGAATGCCGTTGCCGTTGAGAAACCACAGGAATAGAGTTGCGGCAATGCGTTTGTTGCCGTCGCTGAATGAGTGGTTTTTGGTAACAAGGTACAGGAGCATGGCAGCTTTTTCCTCCACTGAGGGATATAGGTCAACGCCACCGAAGGTCTGGTAAATCTGACCGATGGAGCTTTTGAAGGAATCGTCCTTTTCGTTGCCGAACAATGTGCTGCCACCGAATTTCTCATGTAACTCGCGGATGACTTCCATGGCGTTTTCGTAAGTGGCATGAAACGACTCTTTACAAGTGGTGTCCTCGATCTTCAGTTCCTGATAGTCGTAGCGGTCAAGAGTGTCGAGGGCGTATGTGTAATCGACAACAACATCGAGCAATGAACGGCTGTCCTCCGTAAGCCTTTCCTGATTTTGGATTGTGCGGCCGAGCACTTTTATCAACTGACTAAGCTCGTCATATTTCTGTGCAGCTATCCGCTCGTTTATGGCATAGCCTTGAAGAAGATACTGCTTCAATATCTTATTTGCCCAGATGCGGAATTGAGTACCACGTTTGGATTTAACGCGATAGCCAACAGAGATAATAACATCAAGGCTGTAAACCTGAGTCGGTTTGTACTTCGACAGAGTATTATGCAAAATTTGCATATTACTCTCTTTCTCCAGCTCGCCTTCCTTGAAAACATTAGAGATGTGGCGGGCAATAACTGACTGATCTTTGTCAAAGAGTTCGGCCATCTGCCCTTGGCTCAGCCATACGGTATCATTCTGAACTGTCACATCAATCGACATATTTCCGTCCGGCGCCTGATAGATTAAGAGCTGTGAATTATTTGTTTCCATATTCAAAATTACAATTTATATTTTGATTTGTAGCTGTTCCCGAGAATAATAGTCAAAATACTTCGGATTTTGCGCCATTAGCGATTGCGTCTATCTCGTCGGCGATTTCGTCCGAGGAGAGTTTGATATAGTCCATAAAGGTCTTTTGTGTCTTGTGGCCGCTGACGTGCATCATCTGGACTATGGAGTATTTGTGGGTTAGGTACATGTTGGTGATTCCGCTACGGCGGGCTGTGTGGGTTGTCACGCACTTGTAGCGAGGCATTATCACCTCTCCCTTTTCGTTGTGCTCGACAACGAGCTTGCCGTCCTCCACCAGTTTCTTCTGCTTTTGAGTAAGTTTGGTTACTACCATCTTGGCTAAGCCGGGCACTTTATCGGACAACTCCTTCAGAATCTCCTTTATGTAGCGGTTGAGTATCACGTCAACAATATAGGGGAGATTGTAGTTGTATTTTTCGCATATAGCCTTTAGGTTGGGATTCATTATAGGAATCTTTACCTCGTTGCGGGTTTTCTTCTGAATGAGGCGTATTACCGGTGTTCCTTTGGCAGTAGTGGTGAAACAATCCTTGTCAATGTCGTTGTAATCGCTCACGCGCTGACAGGTGTAGCACCCGACAAGAAATATATCGCGCACCTCTTCCTGCTTGCCTGACAGTGGCATTTCATACAATGCCTGAAGCTCTGCTTCGGTAAGGTATATTTCAATAGCCTTGTCTTTCTCTTCAATTTTCTTTTTTGCGAAATATTGCAGGGCGCGATCATTGTTGTGTATTCCGTCGGCATAGGCATAGCTGATGATTGCTCGTAGATCGACCAGGTATTTATTCTGCGCAGTCACCATATAATCTTTCTTCTCCATAAAATTCAGGAATTTGGTGACGAATGCACGGTCTACATCATGCCATGTGTAGCGATGCTTTCTGTCAAACAAGTCATACAGCTTCCTAAAGCTATTCCATGCCTTCACAGTGCCGGGCGCATATCTATCATGACCATTAAGCCTGGCACCGCTCTTGATTTCGTTGCAAAATCGGTCTATGAAGTTCCATATTTTGGCGCGTTCAGCATCGATGCTCTCCTTTATCAGACGCTCCTGCTCTTCCTTTATGCGTTCTTCCTCGCGTTGCCGTTCCTCCTCTTCACGCTTAGCTTTCATTATGGCTTCTGCTTTCTTCGGATTGGCGATAGAGAGGATCTCGGCCTCAACATGTGACTTATCGAAAGACATGCCTTCGACTTCCGACTTCACTACCAGTTCAATCCTATTGAGAGAGTCGTGTAGATTGAAGTTCGCCCTTTGATGTCGCATCCATTTTTCAGGACACGACAAAGCCTCTTTCCACTCCGCAACATTCACACGTATCTGAGAGGAAAAGAGCGTATCGACTTTGTGTTTCTTGTTCTGCACCCTAAAGAAAAGAGTTGCGATTTCGTTCTTCTCGTCCTGCTTGCGGATGAAGAACCGGGAAAGAGATTTTGCCATAGAATCCAAGGTTCGATTCCCTTATGAATCGGACACTGCAAAGTTAGTGACTTTTCCTGAATAGTCACTACAATAGTCACTATAATTTCTAAAACAGCCGCTATATGCCTAAATTGAAAATTGTTTAATTCGGCTTAATATCAGTATATTAGTATATAATTGAATTTAATCCGATTGATAATAATTTAACATTTATATTGCTGGTGGCACCACATAAAACCGCTAATTCTCAATGAGTTAGCGGTCTTTCTTTCATCCATACCCCTCCAAGTCACCACATTAGTCACCACACCCATCATAATTTGCTGAATTATTGTGTGTTATGCGTGTTACGGAATACACATATCTATAACACTGATATTGCAATGTATTGATTATCAGTATCTAATTTGTTATCATTCATCATCATTCGCAGCCATTCAACCTACCCGTCCGCTCCAAGAAGGGTAAACTTTAACAGACTTTAACTATAATTGCAGGGAGAAGTAACTATTCAGCGGACGCGCCGATGTAGTCGCCGTTTAGAAAAGGGCGAGGATTGCGTTGTAGGGCGAGTTGCCGTGCTTCTTGGTTGTCTCGACGATTGAATGCAGATCCATAAA
>NZ_CAJTCF010000118.1:0-7161 GCF_910574735.1 Duncaniella muricolitica
TGGTACGGTATATTAGAGTGTGGGAACTATAATATAGTGCGCCCTTTGCTGAATGCGCTGTATTTTTATTATTTTACTGTATTATTAACATCTCGAAATAAGTTTGAACAACTTCATATGATATAATCGAAAAAACAAAAATACGCATGAACAATCGTCCACTCATATTTATAACCAACGACGACGGCATCCACGCTCCCGGTCTGGAGCATCTGATACGCATCGCCGCGACTTTCGGCGATGTGGTGGCAGGAGCCCCTCACTCACCCCAGTCGGCCAAGTCGTCGGCCCTTACTGTCAACGCGCCTCTTGAGGTCCACACCCATCAGCCTATTGACGGAGCCCAGGTGTACAGCATCACAGGCACACCCGTCGACTGTGTGAAAGTGGCTATGCATGCCATACTCGACCGCAAGCCCGACCTTCTGCTCTCAGGCATCAATCACGGCTCAAATGCCGCTGTCAACAATATCTATTCCGGCACAATGGGTGCCACGATGGAAGGATGCATCATCGGCATCCCGTCAGTCGGCTTCTCGCTGCTCGACCACTCTATGAATGCCGACTTCGAGCCGCTGACTCCCTTTATCTCGGAAATTATCGGCAATGTCCTGGCCAAAGGACTCCCCGAGGGAATATGTCTTAACGTCAACTTCCCCACCGGCTGCGAGCCGCTCGGAATGAAAGTGGTGCGCGCGGCCCGCGGCTACTGGACCGAGGAATACGCCGACTATGCCACACCTCACGGACGGCCGTTCTATTGGCTTACCGGCACATTTCACAACGAAGAACCCGACAATCCCGACACTGACGAATATTGGCTCGCACGCCGTTATGGCACCATCGTCCCCATACGCCCCGACCAGACTGCAGCCGACAAGATTGCCGCCGTTAAAGATTTATTAGCCTCGGACTGATGAAGCCGTTGCGACTCATATTGTCACTCGCGCTCCTGTTGTCGGTCGCGAGAATGGCGGCATTTCCGCTTACTGTCGCAGGGATTGACACCACCCGCACAGCCGTATGGATCTACGACCTGAGATGGGACTACGACGTGGTCAATGCCAACATCGACCGTAGCCTGGTGCCGGCCTCGGTGATGAAGACCGTGACCTGCGCCTCGCTGCTCAACCTTGCCGACAGCAACGAGCGTTTCGCCACACGCATCACGGCTCGCGGCACCGTCAGCGATTCTACGCTTCATGGCGACATAATTGTCCACACCGTGGGCGACCCGACCATCGAATCGCAATACTTCCCGCAAGCCCAAGGCTTTGCCGACAGTATTGCCTCTCGACTCCTGGACATGGGCATACACACTGTCACCGGCGATGTCATCATTGACGAAAATCTCTTTACCGACGCCACAACCCCACAGGGATGGATGGCCGAGGACATCCCGTGGTATTATGGCGCACGGCTGCAGGGAGCCAACTTCCGCGACAATAAATTTCGCCTCACCCTACCCTCCCGTAAGACTGTTCCCGAAGTGCCTGACCTGAAATTTCAGTTTGTCAACGCCAAGCGGCGAGGTGTCAAGGTTGACCGCAAGGACGGCTCGGAGACCATGACCGTGAGCGGAAACATACGCCGGGGATTCAGCGAGACATTCTCCATGCCTTATCCGCATAAAGCCATGCGGGCCGAAATAATAAGCGTACTTAAAGACCGGGGCATCAACGTAAACCGTACCTCGCCGCTTAAATCGACGGTAGAGACAGAGGTCTATACTCACATGTCGCCGCGTTTCGGCGACATCATGGAGAGCCTTATGCACCGCTCTGACAATCTTATGGCCGAAGGAATCCTGCGCGCTATAGTGCCGGGCGGCACACGGGCTCAGGCTATAGCCGAAGAGCATGCCGTATGGACCATGTGGGGCATCAGCGCGCACGGCGTCAACATTGTCGACGGCAGCGGACTGTCGCGCGACAACAGGCTCACGGCCCGTTTTCTCGGTAATATCAACCGCCAGATGCTGGCCGATGAGTTTGGTGATACTTACCTGTCACTGTTTCCGCTCGCCGGACTTCACGGCACAATGAAAAACTTTCTCGCCGACACCCCGCTCGAAGGACGCGTGGCCATGAAGACCGGCTCGATGAAAGGCGTGCAGTCCTACAGCGGTTATCTTCTTGACGAAGTAGGACGACCCACTCATCTGCTCGTTTTCATAGCAAACGGCTTCAAGTGTAGCCGTCAGGCCTTAAAAAATGACATCCAGCGTTTGTTATTAGAATTATTTGATGTAAGTTTGCAAACTGATAACGAAGAAACAATCCAATAGATTACGTATACTATGTCACGCAACTATAACGACCTCCTCAGACTGACCTATGAAATCGAAGGTCTTCTCCTGCTGCAGTCACAGCGCGCCGACGGCGGCACAGTGCCGGCTGTCGACAACATGATTGCCGAGAAGACAGCCCTTCTCGCCAAGGCTTTCCCCCTCTGTCCCGAGACACTTGCCACGGAAGAAGAGCCGGCCGAAGAATGCCCCGCCGCGGATTCAAACGACAGCGAGGCTACCGCAGCATCTGCTTTGGCGGAGGAAGAGATGATGGCCACTGAGCCGGTCGCAGCCACTCCCGCTGTCGAAGCGACCGCCGCACCCGAGTCGCCGGTTGTCAACGAAAGCATTGAGACACCGCAGTCTCTTGAAGAAAAACTCGCCCGCGAGCGCGCAAGAGACATTTTCCGCGCATTTACACTCAACGACAAGTTTCGTTTCCGCCGCGAACTGTTTCGCAACTCACAGGACGAATTTGACGAGACTCTCAACGTCATCTCCCAGATGTCATCCATCACTGAGGCCGAGGAATACATCTATGACGACCTCTGCTGGGACCCCGACAACGAGGACGTCAAGGCGTTTATGGATGTAGTGGCAAAACATTTCTGATTATCTATGACCACAGGCAAGCTATATATAGTCCCCACCCCGGTGGGCAACATGTCCGACATGACACCTCGGGCCGTCGAGGTGCTGAAAACGTGCAGCCTCATCTATGCCGAGGACACACGCACGTCGGGAGTGCTGCTGCGCCATTTCGGCATCGACACACCATGCGCGTCCCACCACAAGTTTAACGAACACGCCACCGTGCGCCCCATCATCGACCGACTGCTTGCGGGTGAGACCATAGCACTGATTTCCGACGCCGGCACCCCCGGCATCAGCGACCCCGGATTTCTCCTGACGCGTGAATGTCGCCGCGAAGACATCGAGGTAGAGACCCTCCCCGGCCCCACGGCTTTCGTTCCCGCACTTGTCAACTCCGGATTACCCACCGACCGCTTTATCTTCGAGGGCTTTCTCCCTCCCAAAAAAGGACGTCGCACTCGCCTCGAGCGCATAGCCGCAAACGACTGTACAAGCATCATATATGAGTCACCGCTGCGGCTTGTAAAAACCCTTGGTGAACTCATAGAGACTTGCGGTGCCGACAGACCGGCAAGCGTGTCGCGAGAAGTATCGAAACTCCACGACACCACCCACCGCGGAACGCTCGGCGAGCTTCAGACTTATTTTGCCGAAAACAATCCGCGAGGTGAGATTGTTGTAATTGTGGGAGCTCCCGAAGACTCTGCACCAAAAGTACACAAAAACAAATATAAGGACATTTAGCAATTCATAGCAACATCCAACGAAATCAACTGATTAGCTCACTTTTCAACACCATCCAATATGAAAAAGATTGCATCCATCGCAATTGTTGCAGCCGCTATTCTCACAGGCTGCAACGGCGACAAACTCCGTGAAGCTGAAGCTCAGAACCAACAGCTTAAAGGCGATCTCAGCGAGACCCTCGCCACTCAGGACAGCCTGCTTGTGCTTGTCAACGACATCTCTGACGGCATGGCTCAGATAAAAGACCTCGAAAAAATCATCAGCACTCCCGGAGGGCTCGGTGCCGAATCCTCTTCACGCAAAGAGCAGATACGCAACGACATGATTGCCATTCAGCAGGCTCTTCAGGAACGTCGAGAACGTCTTGCCGAGCTCGAAGAGAAACTTACCAAAACCGGTGGCGAAAACTCGACCCTCAAGCGCACAATCTCCAACCTCAAGGCTCAGATAGCCGACCAGACCACCGAAATCGCGACTCTCACCAATCAGCTTGCATCGGCCAACATCAAGATTGAAGAACTGAGCAGCACCGTCTCGACTCTCAACACTCAGGTTGATTCACTCAGCACCGATGTAGCCAACGAGCGAGAACTCAAAGACGCCGCTCAGGCCGAGGCTGACAAAGCCATTGCAGAGCTCAACACCTGCTATTATGCCATTGGCAACAACAAGGAACTCAAAGAGCGCGACATACTCTCGTCAGGCTTCCTCCGCAAGACCAAGGTTATGAAGGGGGACTTTGACATGAGCTACTTCCAGACAGCCGACAAACGTACTCTTACCGAGATACCTACTCACAGCAAGAAGGCCGAGGTGATGACTTCACAGCCCAAGGACTCCTATCAGATTGTCGACATCAACGGTCAGAAAGTCATCAAAATCACCGACCCCGCCAAATTTTGGCAGATGTCCAACTTCCTTGTCGTAAAAGTCGACTAAGTCCTCTCCACAATACTTGACACTCTCCCCATTGAGAGATGTCATGATTACAAAAGTTTCAAAAGAAACAAAATCTCTTTTAATCTGTCAAAAAAACATTATTTAGATTAAAGAATTTTTGTTTCTTTTGAAACTTTTGTATTTTTGTATTCCATTATTCAACATCCTGTATCATACTTACATACTCATTATCTTTTCACATGAAAATCCTACCTGCATTGACAACTCTTGCCATCTGCTGCACCATGCCGGCTTTTGCCGCCAATCCCGACTCAAAGTATACTGACTATCCCACATACAACGGCTCCGATCTCGAACTGACTGTCAACAGTTCAGGCACCCATTGGAGGCTGTGGTCACCCGAAGCCGAAGCAGTCAGAGTGACCGTCTATCCATCCGGTCTCAACACCCGGCCTATCGAGACCATCGACATGACCCGCGGAGAAAACGGCACATGGACCGCATCCTCCCCCACCCGACTTTATGGAAAATTTTACACCTTCACCATAAAACAGGGCGGCAAATGGCTCAAAGAGACACCGGGCGTATGGGCCAAGGCCGTCGGCATCAACGGAGAGCGCGCCGCCATCATCGACTTCTCGACCACCAACCCCGAAGGATGGGCTTCCGACCGTGGTCCTGCCATAAAGAACATCACCGATGCAGTCATCTATGAAATGCACCACCGCGATTTTTCAGTCGACCCCTCGTCGGGCATAGCGAACAAGGGCAAATTTCTTGCCCTGACCGAGCCGTCGACTTCCAATCCAACGGGCGAGTCAACAGGTATAGATCACCTAAAAGAACTTGGTGTCACACACGTGCACATACTTCCCTCCTATGACTATAACAGTGTCGACGAGTCAAATCTCCCGGCCAACCAGTACAACTGGGGCTATGACCCGTTTAACTACAATGCCCCCGAAGGCTCATACTCAACCAACCCGACCGATCCAGCCACACGTGTAAGAGAGATGAAGCAAATGGTAAAATCGCTTCATGACAACGGCATTGGTGTGATTATGGACGTGGTCTACAACCACACGGCCGACAACGACGGCTCCAACTTCTCGCTCACAGCTCCCGGATATTACTACCGCCATCGCGAGGACGGCACCTATAGCGACGCTTCAGGCTGCGGCAACGAGACAGCCTCGGAGCGTCAGCAGATGCGCGACTTCATCATCAACTCCGTTAAGTACTGGGCAAAAGAATATCACATCGACGGATTTCGATTTGATCTTATGGCCATACATGACATCGAAACGATGAATCAAGTCATAGCCGCACTCAAGGAAATCAATCCCGACATCTTCGTCTACGGCGAGGGATGGACTGCAGGTGACTCACCTCTGCCCGTCGAGCAGCGCGCACTAAAGGAGAATGTCGCAAAAATGCCTCAGATAGCAGTGTTCAGCGACGACATCCGCGATGCCATAAAGGGACACTACTCCGATGCCGCCGACCGCGGATTCGCCACCGGCAAACCGGGCCTTGAGGAGACAGTGAAAATCGGTATCGTCGGAGCCACAGCCCATCCTCAGGTCGACTACTCCAAAGGCAATAACTCAAAATTTGCCTACGCGTCATCTCCGACCCAGATCATCAACTATGTGTCATGTCACGACGACCTCATGCTCACCGACAAGCTGCGTAAATCAATGCCCGAAGCCACCGATGCAGAGCGTCAGCGTGCGGCCCGTCTCGCCCAGACAATCGTGTTTACCTCTCAGGGCACACCGTTTATGTTTGCCGGAGAAGAGCTGTTTCGCGACAAGAAAGGCGTACACAATTCCTACAAATCGCCCGACTCCATCAACGCCATCGACTGGAACCTCAAGCACACCAACGCCGAGCAGATGGAATATTACAAGCAGCTTATCAGACTGCGCAAGGAGCACCCCGCTTTCCGCATGACAACGGCCGAGCAGGTGGCACGCCACATCAAGTTTGACAAGACCGCTCCCGGACTCATCTCTTACTCCCTCATCGACCACGCCAATGGTGACGCCTACAAGGAAATCAAAGTCATCTTCAATGGTTCGGCTGAAAATCGCGAAATAAAGGTAGCCAAAGGCAACTGGACCGTTCTTGCCGAAGATGGCCGCTTAAATGCCTCAGGGCTCGGCACATCTAAGGGAGGAAAGCTCATTGTAGCCCCTACATCGGCACTGATACTCGCTCGCGAGAAGTAAAAAAATTTGGTCGCACTCTTGCGAAATCAAACGAAAACGCGTAAATTTGCGTTATAAAAATACACCACATCAGAGACGATTGGGAAACTCTTCAATTTATTCTGAAATACCGAGACAAGCTTAGCCGACTAATGGCGGGCCTCATCCCCTCGCGGGGAGGCAAGCATTGCCCGGAGGATTACAAAGGTCGACGGAGCGCTCAAATCCTGTCTTTCGGAGTTTCATCATCTTGCTCTGGTGTGGCTTTTTTATAGCCGATACAAACTATTTATTTAGTTACGCGGCATCTTTGGGGTCAAGCCGAAATGGCGGTGCATATGTTAAATTTGGCAGTTAGAAGTGTTAAATTTTTAGGCGTAGAGTTTGACCAGTCGGAATATGAAGAAGTCTCGGTCC
>NZ_CAJTCF010000119.1:0-7033 GCF_910574735.1 Duncaniella muricolitica
TCTATGAGTTCTATCAATTCAAGGAGTGTTTAGGTGTGTTTTTGCTCATTACACTTAACACTCCTTATTGTATTTTGTATGTTTAAAATAAGTCAAGACAACTTCACATTCTACAAGAGATAAACATTCTCAGCTAATGTTAAATTCGGATTAAAGACTAAAGCTCACACAGTTTTTAAGGCTAACGAGGACGTTCTGAACCTTAAAAACTGTGAGGGCTGGCCTTTCTACAAATTTATAGACTTTACAAATTCTGATGGCATATGTTTGGCAGACTTCAGTGATGAACTTACGTTCAGTCTAGTATCTGAAAAATGTCGGGAGGAAATTGTCAATGTAATTAACGTGAGTTCGATATAAGAATTCACGTTAATTATACTAATAACGGCAGGTTGCCATGCTATATGACTGTATATAGCGGGGTTATGCGATTTTGTAAAGGAGCCACGAAATGTTTTTGCCAAGGTTGCGCATGGTTTCCACGCCTTCGGCATCTTTCAGTGCCTCGCCGGGTAATCTGCCGTATGCGATATTCCAATAGGTAGAGCCGACAATAAACATTTCTTTGTTCAGGAAGAAATGATTGATGGTGTCGAGTACGTTCATCGTGCCGGCACGGCGTCCTACCGCTATTCCGGCACCAATTTTGTGGCTGAACATTCCGGGATTGGTGTCGCTGACAACACTTGCCCGCTCAATTACCGCCTTCAATGTCGACGAGACATCTGCCGAATAAGTCGGAGAGCCCATTATTATTACGTCGGCATCGGTCATCCGCTCATAAACTTCTCGGAATATGTCATCGGAAAACACGCAGTTTCGCTTTCCGGCGCAAGCGAAACAGGCTTTACACGGATTTATAGTGTGTCCTGCGAGGTCTATTTTGTCAACTTGGTGTCCCTGACCTGACAATTCTGATAGGACAATATCAATCATGTCGCCGGTGTTTCCCTGTTTTCTGGAGCTGCCATTTATCGCAAGAATCTTCATATTGCCATTGTTCCCGTTAATCAGATTTGAGGCACCGGCCAGTCCGGTTGTGCTTATCGCAGCACCTGCAGCCAGTACCCCAATCCGTTTAATCGCATCACGTCTGTTCATGCCAGTTAATGATCAGAGGCTATTGTGAAGTATGTCAACAACCTCAGCATGGTCAAGCGTCTTATAGCCACCTGTTAGAATGATGGTGGAATCAGCTATTCTGTCGAGCATGTCAGGTGTGACACCGAGCGATGATATATCGGAAGCTGCGCCTATTTCCTTTATCCATGATTCAAGAGCATCAATACCCTCGGAAGCAATCTGCTCATCAGTCTTTCCTTCAGGAAGAACGCTCCATACGACTTCTGCAAAACGCACAAAACGTTTCAGTCCGTATCTCATGATGTGGCGGTAGTATGCCGCTGATACACCTGAAAGAGTCATGCCGTGAGTGGCATCAGTATATGCACCTATGGCCTGACCTATCATGTGTACCATCCAGTCCTGTGGTTTGCCCTCGCCGATGAGGGTATTGAGTGCCCATGTGGCCGACCACATGAGATTGGAGCGGGCTTCATAATCCTCCGGATTTTTAATTGCCACACGGCTCGATGCGATTACAGAGCGCATAAGTCCTTCGGCGAGATAATCGGATGTACTGTCGTCATCGCCGGAGAAATACTGTTCCAGAATGTGGCTCATGGTGTCGAATATTCCGGCTACCATCTGGCGTTGTGGCAGACTGAAAGTATATTTTGGATTGAGCACTGCAAACTTCGGCATCACATCTTCACCGAATACCTTGCCGATTTTCATCTTGGCGGCGTGGTTGGTGATTACCGAGCCTCCGTTCATCTCCGAGCCTGTACCTGCCATTGTCAGAACAGCACCTACCGGGATTATTCTTTCCCCGGATGTAGGGTCTTCCTGTTTTATCCAGAATCGCTGCCATGCGTCGCCGTCATACCACGCCGAAACGCTGACAGCTTTGGCATAGTCGATTGTCGATCCTCCGCCTACGGCAAGAATGAAATCCACGTTGTTTTCACGCGCAACCTTAATGCCCTCGTTCAATTTTTCGACCGTGGGATTAGGCATTACGCCGGGGAGTTCCACGACTTCTTTACCGGCGGATTTGAGCGCGGAGATGACATCATCATAGACTCCATTTCGCTTGATAGATCCTCCGCCATAAGTAAGTAATACTTTCTTGCCGAAAGGCATGAGAGCCTTTGCGAGATTTTTTTGCGCCTCGTCACCAAAGAATAACTTAGTGGGGTTGGCATACGTAAAATTTCCTAACATAGTGTGGTTATTTTATGAGTTGTTTCTTTCCGTTAATAATTCAGTTTTTTCACATCAATACCAGTCATGTTTCTCGTTGCGGTTAAGGGCGGCAATCGCAGCCATTTCATCCTCAGTCAATTCGAAGTCAAATATTGAGATATTTTCTTTCATGTGGTCGGGGTTGCTTGAGCCGGGAATGACGACAACACCACGCTGCAAGTCCCAGCGCAAAATGACCTGTGCGACTGATTTGCCGTGCCGCATGGCGATTTCGGTCAGTACCGGGTCGTTCAGCAATTCCTTCTGATGCCCTCTGCCCCCTAACGGATACCATGCCTCGACCGCTATTCCGAGATTCTGGATATGGGGAACGACATCGGTATCCTGATAATAGGGATGAACCTCGTTCTGCACAAGCACAGGCTTTATATCGACCTGACGGATGAACTCGTCGATTTCCCTGATATAGTAGCATGACACGCCTATGGAGCGGATTTTACCCTCCCTGACATATCGTTCCATCGCCTTGTAGGCTTTCACGTCGTTTGTGCCGGGATGATGCAGAAGCATCAGGTCAACGTAGCCGAGATCGAGTTTGCGAAGACACTCATCTATGGCGGCTTCGGGGTTGCCATACTGGTTGGGGTATATTTTCGTAGCCACAAAGATTTCGTCACGCGGCACACCCGATTCACGTACTCCACGACCCACCTCTACCTCGTTGCCGTACATGTGTGCGGTGTCAATCTTTCGGAAGCCGAGAGATATAGCCGACTTCACGGAGTTCACGCACACGTCGCCTGTAAGGCTGTATGTGCCGAGCCCCACCACCGGCATATCATATCCGCTGCTGAGGCGGATTGTGGGTGCCTGACCGTTTTTGCCCTCTGAAAGAGGAAATTTAGAGTAATCCATATTTGTGTCAAATTTCATATCAAGTCCTGAAATCCACTTTTCAAGCTCTGTTTTGGCTGTGTTTCCCGCAAAGCGTCGTCCGAGAATCCAGACTGCATCCGGAACGAGAGAATGCAGATTGCGGTCGCTGCTTCCAAGACCGCTGGAGTGTGAAGTACAGAACGGTACTATCGTTTTCCCTTTGAAATCTCCGCTCTCAAGGAAGGTGCTGATTATACGCGGCGCTTCTCCCCACCATATCGGATAACCGAGGAAAACCACATCGTATCGGTCAAGACCGTCAGGCATATTTTTGATTGCCGGACGAGCCTTGGGATTGTTCTGCTCCCTATTGGCGCGGCAGTCGCTGTTATAGTCGAGGTCGGTGGTGGTGTAAGGCTCTTCCGCTTCGATTCTGAATGTGGATGCCCCGGTTATGTCCGCTATACCCTCGGCAATACCTTCCGTGGTGCCCGTACATGAGAAATATGCTACCAGTACGCTGCCATTTTTGCCGGATTCAGTGCCGGGTGTCGGATCAGGAATCGGATTTTCAGTTATGGGGTCATCATCCGTTGTGGTGCATGATGCACACGCTGTCAGAGAAAGCATGGACATTATCATTGAAAGAATTTTGATTTTCATATATTCAAGTATTTATATGTCGGATATACCTTGCGGGTATTCCTGCGACGATTGTATTGTCGGCGACATCTTTTTTTACTATGGCACCGGCGGCCACTATGGCATTTTCACCTACCGTGACACCGGGCAGTATTATCGCTCCTGCTCCGATCCATGCGTTACGGCGTATCACAACCGGGGCTGTAATCAAGGAATGTCGTCTTTCAGGTTCTTCAGGATGTCCTTCGGTCGCAATTTTCACACCGGGGCCGACAAACACTCCGTCCTCCAGCGTTATGCCGCCCTGATCAAGAAAGGTGCAGCCGAAGTTTATAAAAACCTCTTTGCCTACCGTTGTCATTTTGCCGAGAGCGGTATAAAACGGCGGGAACATCCTCACCGTGCTGTCAAGCCGCTGCCCCCAGATGCGTTCCAGAATGGCGCGTATCTCATCGGGTGTATGGTAGCCGGTGTTCAACTCGGCGATAAGCCGACGGGTATTTTCAATCTCGTCACAGAGAAGTTCGGGAGCAGTCTCGGATATGCGCTCGCCGTTTCTCATCCGTTCAATAATATCAGTTGCCATGTTTCTTACTTATTGATTTGTTTTCACAGTGCAAAATTAGCTTCAAAACGAATGGCAGGAATAACCAATGTTACGGAATTATGTACCCCGATTACATCTATGTGAGTTTTCCGCATTGTGCGACAACTGATTATAGCTATCTTTGCAAAAAAGAAATCTTATATGGAAATATACGAGGCAGACACTATTGAAAAATACAACCGCTATTTCGGTTTTGAGACGCGACATCCGCTTGTCTATATAGTTCATTTTGACGATACCGTGGAGCAGCCGACCCATTGCATGCACTTCGGGTTTTATTCTCTTTTTCTCAAAAAAACCACCGGGTGCAAGATAAACTATGGGAAGACATCGTATGACTTCGACGACGAAACAGTTGTCAGTTTCGCTCCCGGCCAGACAGTTGGCATACACCGTTTTGAGGACGGCCCGGCACCGGAAGCTGTCGGAATGCTGTTTCATCCCGATTTTCTTCTGCGGACTCCTTTAGCTCAGAAAATCAAGCAATACACATTCTTTTCCTACGCCTCAAACGAAGCGTTGCATCTGTCCACGGAAGAACGTTTGATATTGCAGGACTATATGGACAAGATAGCCCGTGAGCTGCAACATCCCATCGACAAGTTTTCCAAGTCTCTTATCATATCCAACATAGAGGTGATGCTCAATTACTGTATGCGCTTCTATGAACGTCAGTTTGTGACACGTGAAGAACTGAACCATACCGCCCTCGGCAAATTCGAGCAGTTGATTGACGAATATCTTGACAGTGGACGCGGAGCGACCGACGGAATACCCATAGTAAAGTATTTCGCCGACAAGATATGCCTTTCATCCAACTATTTCGGTGACCTTGTAAAGCAGGAAACGGGCAAGACCGCACAAGAATACATACAGCTTAAAATGATAAACTACGCTAAAAACTCGTTGCTGAATCCGGTATTGAGTACCAAACAGATTGCCGAACTGCTTGGTTTTCAGCACTCACAGCACTTCATCCGCTTCTTCAAGAAACAAACCGGAAGCACTCCAAGAGAATACCGGCTACAGCTGAATTAAAAATTTCATGAACAGACAGGGAGGTGTCTGTGAGATATTCTTTGCCTTGAATGTGACATTCATCGGTTACTATCAGAGCATTGAGAAAGCCACTCAATCAACATTCTACACTCTGCTTCGTGGAGTCATACTGATTGTGCCGGCATTTATCATACTGCCTGATATCATCGGCAACACAGGTCTTTGGCTTGCCATCCCCATAGCTGAACTATTGACTCTGGTCGTTATTATATCAGTATATATCGCACGTAAAAAAGTAATAAACAGAGCTAAATCATAAATTATGAAACATATATTTTTAACACTGTCAATGACATTCTTATTTTTCGGAGTATTTGGATTGTCTGCACAGACTGATTCGACCTTTTACATTCAGGAATCTGTCGGGCGTCTTGCCACACATCTGCAACTGCCACAGACAGGGGGCAACAAAAAATTGCCGGTAGTCATACTTTGTCATGGCTTTATGGGCAATATGGACAACGAGTTGTTTAACGACATCTCGGCAGACCTTGTGGCAAAAGGCATAGGGGTGGTAAGATTCGACTTTAACGGACACGGCAAAAGCGACGGCGAATTCCAACACATGACCGTACTTAATGAAATCGAAGATGTAAAAGAGGTGATAAGATGGATTCGGAATCAGGATTTTACAAAAAACATCTCATTACTTGGACATTCTCAGGGTGGAGTCGTGGCTGCCATGACTGCCGGAGAACTTGGTGATAAGGAAATCAAATCACTGGTACTTATGGCACCTGCCGCTGTATTGCGTGATGACGCACTGCGCGGAAACACTATGGGAGCCACATATGACCCCTGGAATGCTCCGGAATATGTCACAATGCCCAATGGTCTTAAACTCGGTCATGACTACATTGTTGCCGCCCGCGAGTTGCCTATTTATGAAACGGCAAGTCGATATACAGGCCCGACATTTATAATACATGGTAAAGCTGACCGGATAGTGCCATATACTTATGGAGAGCGTTTCAAGCACGATATGAAAAACGCCTCTATCCGGCTTATTGACGGCGAAGACCACAGCTTCACTGTCAATACAGCTCAGGATGCCCGTATTGCCGCTGATTGGCTTTATAAAGAACTTTGATTGTTTCCAATATGGCAATTATCGTTTTGTCTTTGATAGTGCCGGACAAAATTATACTTGCTAATTTTGCAAAAAAATTAAAACCCAATGAAAATAATAGTGTATATTCTAACTAAAAAGTGCGCCGGATAATAATAAAAAAATGCGCCACCCCATATTACAGCAAAAGTAGTAAAAAAGTAATTAAACGGATTGTGAAATCAATTTTTTTGTTTCTTTCATGCGGAAAGAATCGCCGGTCATGTTGATCATCATAGCCAGGTGTGTCAGTCTGTCTACCATGGCAGTCACCAGCACCTTGTCGGCGATAATTTCGTTCCACCGGTTAAAGGGGGTCAAGCCGAAATTCCGGTGCATGTAATTTTGTAACTATTCAGCGGACACGCTAAGGCGATAATGTGGAATAGACATCACCATTATAAGTAAATTCAACCTGCTGATTTTATAGTAATTAGCTGCAATTTTATTTGGTAAAGTCAAATAAGTTTTGT
>NZ_CAJTCF010000120.1:0-6713 GCF_910574735.1 Duncaniella muricolitica
AATTTTTAGTGTTAAATTTTCATGCTAAACATCAGATTTTTAACGGATTAAACACTTGGCTCCTCGGAGCCGTTAACAAATTCTCAAAAAATAACCGAAGTATTGTTTATAGGAATAATCATTTATTGCTATAAGCATGAATGGCAAAAACTTGAATCATTAGAAAAAGAGAATCAAGCGGCGGATGAATTACGTCAGAAAATAAATGAATTAAACTTTC
Source organism: Duncaniella muricolitica (assembly GCF_910574735.1). Taxonomy (NCBI): domain Bacteria; kingdom Pseudomonadati; phylum Bacteroidota; class Bacteroidia; order Bacteroidales; family Muribaculaceae; genus Duncaniella; species Duncaniella muricolitica. The sequence goes on from NZ_CAJTCF010000120.1 coordinate 221, forward strand.
ATTTGACAGGACTTTCTCTATTAGGAGAAACCGTATTGGAATGGAATAAGGATGAAAGAGGACACTATCACGCCAAACGCATGGCAATAGACAGTATGCTATGTAATTTCAGAAGAACTTATCCGACAGAGCGGATTGATAGTGTACGTTATCTTTTAGAGGATAAGGAGCGACAGATGCTCTCGATTGTACGGATACTTGACAAGCAGCAAGCCGTTAACAAGAAGATAGCCGATCAAGTACCGGTCATCGCACAGAAAAGTGTGCAGGAACAGCCAAAAAAGCCGAAACGAAAAGGATTTTTGGGCATATTTGGCAAAAAAGAAGAAGTGAAGCCAACAGCAACAGCTACTATGCTTCATTCGCTCAATAAAAACATAATCAGCGAGCAAAAGGCACAAAGCCGCAGATTGTCAGAACGTGCCGACAGTCTTGCGGAACACAATGCGGAACTTAACAGACAACTGCAAGAACTGATTCGCCAAATTGATGAAAAGGTACAGATTGACCTAAAAAATCGGGAAAATAAAATATCCTTGATGAGGAAAGAGTCGCTAATGCAAATAGGTAGTTTGACAGGATTTGTACTTCTATTGTTAATCATTTCTTATATCACCATATACCGTGATGCAAAACAAATAAAACAATACAAATGCAAAACAGCGGAGTTAATCGGGCAACTTAAACAATCCATACAACAAAACGAAGCTTTAATAGTTTCACGAAAGAAGGCAGTACACACAATAACCCATGAACTGCGCACACCGCTTACGACAATAACCGGCTATACCGAATTGTTACGGAAAGAATGCAGCAATGGAAATAATGTGCATTTTCTTCAAAGCATACAACAATCCTCCGACCGTATGCGGGATATGCTCAACACCCTGCTGGACTTTTTCCGCTTGGACAACGGAAAGGAACAGCCCAGACTGTCACCCTGCCGCATTTCAACAATCGCACATACCCTTGAAACGGAGTTCATGCCAATCGCCATGAACAGGGGGCTTTCCTTGACCGTAAAGAACGAAAACGATGCGGTTGTACTGACCGACAAAGAGCGAATAATCCAAATCGGGAACAACCTCCTGTCAAATGCCATCAAGTTCACGGAGGAAGGTGGTGTGTCGCTAACTACCGGCTATACCGACGGAGTGCTGATACTGATAGTCGAGGATACAGGCACAGGCATGACCGAAGATGAACAACAACGTGTATTTGGTGCATTTGAACGCCTCTCAAACGCCGCCGCAAAGGACGGCTTCGGGCTTGGACTTGCCATCGTGCATAATATCGTGACAATGCTACACGGAACAATACGGCTGGATAGCGATAAAGGGAATGGTAGCCGTTTCATAGTGAAAATACCCATGCAGAAAGCCGAAGACGTACCGAAAAAAGAGATACAGACTTGTATCCACCAAAAGGACAGAAACCTCAATGTTGCCGCCATAGACAATGATGAGGTGCTACTCCTGATGCTGAAAGAAATGTATGCACAGGACGGAATACACTGCGACACTTGCACCGATACGGGGGAACTGATGGAAATGGTACGCCGGAAAGAATACAACTTGTTGCTGACGGATCTGAATATGCCCAGTATAAACGGTTTCGAGTTGCTGGAACTGTTGCGATCTTCCAACGTGGGCAATTCACAGACAATCCCAGTGGTCGTGGCAACCGCTTCGGGCAGCTGCGATGTGGAGGAACTTCTGGAACGAGGCTTTGCCGGATGCCTTTTCAAGCCGTTCTCCATATCGGAGCTGATGGAAGTTTCCGACAAGTGCGCTATTAAAAATACACAGGACAGTAAACCGGACTTTTCTGCTTTGCTGTCCTACGGCAATGAAGCTGTCATGCTGGAAAAGCTGATAACGGAAACCGAGAAGGAAATGCAGGCGGTTCGGGATGCGGCAACGCGAAACGACCTGCAAGAACTTGATGCCTTGACACACCATTTGCGCAGTTCGTGGGAGATACTCCGTGCCGACCAGCCGCTGAGGATACTTTATGGAGTGCTACATGGAAAGGCAATGCCGGAAGAAAGTGAGTTAAGCCATGCTGTTACCGCAGTATTGAATATGGGAGCGGAAATAATCCGACAGGCAAAAGAGGAAAGGAGAAAATACGAAAATGGATAGGACAAGAATAATCGTCGTGGAGGATAACATCGTGTATTGCGAATATGTCTGCAACCTGCTGGCACGAGAAGGCTACCATACCGTAAAGGCTTACCACCTATCGACAGCGAAAAAACATCTGCAACAGGGGACGGATAATGATATAGTGGTTGCCGACCTGCGTCTGCCTGACGGCAACGGCATAGACCTGTTGCGCTGGATGCGCAAGGAGGGGAAACTACAACCCTTCATCATCATGACCGATTACGCCGAGGTGCATACGGCAGTGGAAAGCATGAAACTCGGTTCTTTGGATTACATACCCAAACAGCTTGTGGAAGACAAACTCATTCCACTTCTCCATTCCATACAGAAAGAACGACAAGCGGGACACCGCCGTATGCCCGTGTTCGCCCGTGAGGGTTCCGCCTTTCAGAAAATCATGCACCGGATAAGGCTGGTAGCCGCTACCGATATGAGCGTGATGATATTCGGGGAGAACGGCACAGGCAAGGAACATATCGCCCACCACCTGCACGATAAGAGTAAACGGGCGGCCAAACCATTTGTGGCGGTGGACTGCGGTTCTCTCTCCAGAGAACTTGCGCCATCGGCTTTCTTCGGACATGTCAAAGGCGCGTTTACAGGTGCGGACAGTACCAAGAAAGGATATTTCCATGAGGCGGAAGGTGGTACGCTATTTCTCGACGAGGTGGGTAATCTCGCATTGGAAACCCAACAGATGTTGCTCCGTGCCATACAGGAAAGGCAGTATCGCCCGGTCGGAGACAAGGCGGACAGAAGTTTCAACGTCCGCATCATCGCCGCCACCAACGAGGATCTGGAAGCGGCAGTGAGTGAAAAGCGTTTCCGGCAGGATTTGCTCTACCGTCTGCAAGACTTCGTGATAACCGTGCCGCCCTTGCGTGACTGTCAGGAGGACATCATGTCGCTGGCGGAGTTCTTTCGGGAGATAGCCAACAGGGAACTGGAGTGTAATGTAAGCGGTTTCAGTTCCGAGGCCAGAAAAGCGTTGCTGACCCACGCATGGCCGGGCAACGTGCGCGAGCTTCGGCAGAAAATCATGGGAGCGGTATTGCAGGCTCAGGAAGGTGTGGTCACGAAAGAGCATCTTGAACTTGCCGTGACGAAACCGACCTCACCAGTCAGCTTCGCCCTACGCAATGACGCGGAGGATAAGAAACGGATAATGCGTGCGTTAAAGCAGACAAACGGCAACCGAAGTGCCGCCGCCGACCTGTTGGGAATAAGCAGAGCTACACTTTATAGTAAACTTGAAGAGTATGGACTTAAATATAAATTCAAGCAACCATAGCCCGTAATTCGCTGAATTTCGCTATCTTTGTAGAACATTTGAGAAATAACGGCGATTGGCTGGAGCTTTTCGCCGCCGACATATAGAATAAGACCGCAAGGAGTTTCAAGCGTAAATCTGGTAAATTGAAACTAAACGAAGCTAATTGCGTGATGCTTATGCTATGCCTACGCATAGCGTGCATTCACGTATTTCGTTTAGGGGCTTTACCAGAGCCTACGCTTGAAGTAGTGTGGATTGCACGCTACTTTTTTTGCACCTTGCCTAACGAAAGGATACGATTATGGGAAAAGTTCAGATTCTTGCCGTCCTTACAATAGACGGATGTCTTTCTTCCGAGTTATATGGCAAAGCGCATAAGGATTTGCGTCTTGACCGTTGCGGTCTTGATGAAATCAGAAAAAACGCCCTTTACCGTGTCACGCCTGACTATTCCATCTCTATGCTGCACGAATGGCGAGAAGACGGCACAAACACCTGCTATCTTGCGGAAGCGACACCTGACACGGCGGACTATATCAACGGGCTGCTGCGTATGCAGGCGGTAGATGAAATCATACTGTACACCATTCCTTTCATTGCTGGAACCGGACGGCATTTCTTCAAGTCGGCACTCTACGAAAAACACTGGACACTTGCTTCGCTGAAAAGCTATCCCAACGGTGTATGCCGTTCCATATATGCCCTTGACAGATAAATAAGAACACCTGAAATGTATGCCGGTCATACATTTTAATTTACGAAAAATTATATAAATGTCTAATTTATAGTCAAATTAAGTCTTCGTCAATTCATTCCTGATAAAAAATATCAAGATTTATACATCTGAAATCCAGTGCTTTGTGAAAACGGGTGCCGGATTTTCTGTTTTCTGCCACGCTTATTGCCAATAATATTCATGTGCGCATACCGAAAAACAGAGTGTAAAACTTCAAAATTGACAGGAACATGAACTACTTTTTATTAGCGGAAACCGACTTTTTCCGCCTGATAAACGAAGCCGGCGACTGCAATATGGAAACGGCATATATGGCTTTCGCCACCCAAGTGATCGAACTGTGCAATGGCAGCATGGACGCAAACCGTACCATCATCGCATTGGCATACATTGAAATCGAGTTACAACACCATCCCGTGCGCAACCTTTCCGAAGAAAGGAAAGAGATTGCCGCATACGTCAGCAAGGCTCTCTCTTTCGTCAGGAAGATGCAGAAGTTCCTTGCAATGTCCCAAGTGCCACCACTAATATCCGCCAACACTACAACCGATAACACTGCCAACCTCCTGCAATGGACGGGCAACGCCATCGACCTCGTGGAACTTATCTACGGCATTGACGAGATGGGCTGCATCAACAACGGCAAAATGCCGCTCAAACAGCTCGCTCCGCTTCTTTACAAGATATTCGGTATTGAATCAAAGGACTGCTACCGTTTCTACGTTGACATCAAACGCAGGAAGAACGAAAGCCGCACCTACTTCCTCGACAGGATGCAGGAAAAACTGAACGAGAGGATGCTGCGCGACGAAGAGTTGGAACGCATGAGAAAATGATATCAAAAAACAAGCGGGACAGGTTTTGAAACTTGTTCCGCTTATTTCCATTATTGCCAATAGGTTACTTCTGCTGCAACAGATGTTTCAGGTTATCATCGTTTGCGATACGCTCCAGTTCCTCCTGAACAATCTGTTTCACCTCTTCCTTGATTCGCCTGTAATTAGCCTGCACCGTTTCCTTCATGCGGTCGTTGCCATTCTCGTCCGTGAAGTCGGTAATGACGGGGATAGGCTTGTAGGCACTTTCCTCCCGCTTCACCTTCTCGGCATCCACCACAATCTCGCAGTGAAAAATCTTCTGCTCGATGCGCTCGTTAAAGTTGTCGGACACCGAACCGACAAACATTCCCTGCGTAAGCCCGGAAATCTTGCTCGGTGGAATGAGCGCGTCCATCTGCGTGTTGATGGAGGTGGACACGTCCTGCCGGTTGATGGAAATGGACTGCCGCTTCTGCAACACCTTACCAAACCGCTCTGAGAGCGTCTTGGCAGTTTCGCCTACCACCTGACCGGAGAAAATGTTGCCGACAGTATTCATCACCACCTTCGCCTCTTTGTCCCCGTAGTCACGCACCAACTGACTGAAATCCTGAAAGCCCAGACACACGGCAACCTTGTTGCTTCGTGCGGTGGCAATCAAATTGTCAAGCCCCTTGAAGTATATCGTCGGCAGCTCGTCTATGATGACCGACGACTTCAACATCCCCTTCTTGTTGATGAGCTTCACGATACGGGAGTTATACAGACCGAGAGCCGCCCCGTAGATGTTCTGACGGTCGGGATTGTTGCCCACGCAGAGGATTTTCGGCTCTTCGGGATTGTTGATGTCCAGCGTAAACTCGCTGTCAGACATCACCCAGTAGAGCTGCGGGGAAATCATCCTCGAAAGCGGAATTTTTGCCGACGCTATCTGTCCCATGAGCTGCTCCGCAGCCCCTCCGAGCCACGCATCCATAAATGGGGAAAGGTAGTTCTCCAGTTCGGGATAAGAGGTCAGTATCGGAAAAATATCCTCATAGCGGCGGTTCAAAAACTCGATGGCATGGGGAAACGTGCAATACTTACCGTTCTGATAGATTTTGAGATACCAGATAATGCTGGCAAATAAAATGATAGGTGACTCCACAAAGAAGTCGCCCTGCTTTTGCACCCAAGTTTTATTGAGGTTGAGCATTATCGTGTATGCACTTTCGTAAGCGTCCGTAATATCCTCCATGAAATCCGGATGTATCGGATTGCACCGATGTGAACGTCGCGGGTCGTCGAAGTTGATTACATAGAACTTTGGCATCACCTTGTAGCCCTCCGAATTGTTCATCAGGTGGTTATAGGCGATGGTAGAGAGGTCGGGATATTTGAAATGTAGGCTAAGCACCCGGCGCCGTGTCATATAATCATGACCGGTTTCCAAATACTCGCCTCCGAACCGGACGTACACCTTCCAGCGTATCCGGCTCTCCGTTTTGATATTCAGTCT
>NZ_CAJTCF010000121.1:0-6699 GCF_910574735.1 Duncaniella muricolitica
AATGCGTGGTGTCCAGGACCGAGACTTCTTCATATTCCGACTGGTCAAACTCTACGCCTAAAAATTTAACACTTCTAACTGCCAAATTTAACATATGCACCGCCATTTCGGCTTGACCCTGTAAAATTTCTTGCTCCCTTTTTGCACACCGGATATTGCCATATATTGCGCCGATTTGGGGTAGGAGGCAAAAAGCAAAACCTCCGAAAATCGTTGATTTTCAGAGGTTTTCTTCGATTTGATAAATCTTATCGTGATCCGCCTGGGGTTGGCGAATCTTATGCTTTGCATTGATAATCAAGTTGTTGGCATTGCTCTTCCTGTGGTGTACACGTTACGCACACGACAGTGTTTCAATGTTCTTCGTCATTTTTCATCCGATAGTGCAAATTTAATCATTTTCCGCGATGTACACGCTATCCTAAATGTTAAAGTTTCTGCAATCGGAATCAGCATATTAGCCGTTATACTGCTGTCAAATCTCAATTATCTTGTCTCTCTTGGAATCTCAGTGCTCGTTTGAGGGATGTTCGGAAAGGACTTCATCGCAGGCTGTGTCTCCGATAATCACAAAGTTGTCAGAGAAGTCGGCAAACGCTTCCCTGAATTTTTCAAGTCCTCCTACCATTTTATTTTATTCATCATTATTGCAATTTCTTTCTCAACCCGTGGGTCGTTATCATCTTTCAATGTCAGGAACAATGACAATTTATCCACATAGCCGGAAGTGCCTGACGGCGGATACTTCCATATCTCGATGCGCTGTGTATCTTCAAAAGAGTGCAATTCGGGTATGGAGTATTTATGTTCACGCACCCACTCCGCAGTCAAAACTCTTGTCGGGACATCCTCCGGGACGAGCATTGAGTAATGCGACAGAGCCGAGATTCCGCCAATATCTCCTTCGGGAAATACATCTGATGTGTATTCTATGCTTTTGATTGGATCAATTAGATTGGTTGACGCCTTATCCCAAAGTTCTTTCCCTGACAGTTCAAACACAAGTTTCTTATTCCTGCTGCCTTCCAGACTAACCAATCCCAATGCTTCAAGTTGCTTTATGGATTTGGCGATTGTCTTATATTTATAAGGTACTTTATCCTCCAACTCTTTAAGCGACAAACCGTCAAGGCTCTCGATCTGTAGATGATAAAAAAGAATATATTGTGTTGACGGATAAAACAATTCTTTAATCTCACTTTTTGTTGACAGCCTGTTGATAATCAAGGTAGGCACAAATGCAAATTTATCGGCTACGATAAAATACACTCCTTGCTCCACTAATCGGTCACGCTCATAAGTCAATAAATTGTCAAAGTAAAATACAGCCGGAATATGCTTGATGCTTTCAATTCTTTCCGAAATCTTACGACGCTGCACATTGGTATAATCCATTTCACCTTTGGCCACAAGCAAAAGCATAACCTGCCCATTGAAATCAAACTGCATCATCTTGAAATTTGCAATGAGTTCAAGCCACAGACCTTTTTGGTCTTGCTTGGATAGATTCCGAAGCTCTATCTGCTGTCCGGCGATTGTTATCTCCTTCATGTTCTACGATATTTTGCATTATTCTCCGAGTGTTGGAGAATAATGCAAAATTGCGGAGAATAATCTAATTTTACAAATATATCAGGATTCATTTTTTTAACAGGGACACATTTTACATCAATCCCAGTTATAATACACCGTGGTGTTCAATGTCATTGAACACTGCAAGGTATATGAATTAATTCGGAATAACACGCTCCTCCTTAATTTCGGCAATAGAACCTTGCTTATTGCCGAAATTAAGTTATTGTGATAGCCATGCTTTTTCCCCATCGTGCCGTGGTGTTGACGAGCGAACACACTTCATACTATACTGACAAAATCAGACAATTCCCAGCTCTTTGAACATTGAGCCTATTTCGGAATAGGTATAATCCCGTTCTCCGTCAATCAGGCATTTCTCAGATTTCAGGGCATTCTCAATCGCCCTTACCCAATCACCGCCTTTCTTCTGGAAATATTGATGCAATGGATGTGTCCTGAAAAACCGTTGAGTTTTTTCATATCCACATATCCGGCAAAGCTCGTCCTCTATGCTTTTTGAATCGGCATAATTTTGTCCCGTATATCTGAAATAATAAAGGAAGAACAGTTCAGTGCAGCGGTCAGTCTCAAAGAAACGGACTTCATAATTGAGCCCCTTTTTCTCATTGTGGACCTTCTTGCCATGATATTTCCGTTTCAATTCAGAATAGGCTGCCCAACTTGTCGGGTCTTTCTTCTTATTGTCCATGTCGATAAGACAAAAAATCCTGTCATATCCGATTGCTATTGCAGATTCAATCGAGCGTTCCAATTCACGCAGGCTCGTATTCTTCGGAGTGTCCGGTTTGATGCTCTGTAACTGGCGGAACTCATCCTTCAATGAATTGAGATAGAAGAACTCCGTAGGGCCTTCGCCGATAATCACAGTGGTTTGTTTCCTTACTTTTGGCATGGCTCATTTCTGATTTAAGATGAACGGCGAACCCAACACAGGTTTTGACCCAAACCGACCGATACGATAGGAATTGTAGAGTGAGTGTTCCCTGCGGAGGCCGAGTTTGTCAGCGCGGGTATATTCAGATGCCGCCGTTTCAGATGACTTCTCTACGAACCACACTGATTGACGGTTTTCATTAAACTGATCTTCTGAAAGCAATGTCATCTCCTGTGTTGTGAAAAACAACTGCGATTGGCACGAATTGGCAAGGAAGACCTGAATATAATACAGTAGCAGATCATAATGCAAATCCTCGCCTAATTCGTCAAGCATATAGATATGGTCTCCGGTTATGGCATTATACAGATAGTTAAGATCAACCAGATATTTAATTGTTCCGGCAGACTGTGTGGAGAGAGGCAACATGAAGTTACCTTCATCTGATGTATTTACAAACTCCACATGGTTTTCAACGCCATCCGATATGACGCTGAAATTTGAAATATTGAAATCAGCCTTTTTCAACATCTGTATGAAGAATTCTTTCTTTTTCTCATTCTGACTTACCTCTTTCAGAAGAGAGACGAGGCTTCCGCCGTCATTGTTGACTCCATGTACATGGGACTTAATCCAATTGTACAGTGCCGCAATCTTACATGCGTCTTCCGGCAAGGACACTTTTCCATATGTGGAGAGGACCGAATGATTGTTGAGAGTATGCTCTTTCAGAACCCGGAGCGTCTTCGCCTTTATGCCAATGCTTGTTCCAAATTTAATCTCGCATTGTCTGTCTTCGCCGACAAACTCGCGTTCATAAAACAGAGACTTGCTCTTATTGGGATAGTAATTCAATTCCTCCCTTATGATATGGCTTCCGAGATATAAAATCATGTAATCATATCTGACACCGTCGGCATAAAAAGACACGAACATCTTTGTCGGCTGATCCTTGGTCAAAGCAAAAGGCATTTCAGAATGCACCCTTTCATTTCGGTCTTTACGGTCAATGAACATAAGCTCAAAAGCGTTCTGCATCGCTTTGAGCATATTCGATTTACCCGAAGCGTTGGCTCCGAATATTATTCCCACACGGCCAAGATGAACACCTTTTGTGATTTCGGCACTCATCCAGTTTCCATCATCGCCGTCCGTCTCAAAGTTCATCGTTTGACGTTCCCGAATTGACAGGTAGTTTTCAGTCCAGAATTCGCGTATCATTTTGTATTATACCTAAAATTCAAGCCCATATTGCAGGCCAACTGCAAAATTAGCCATAATTTTTGGTGTTTCCAAGAAAATCAAGGCTAAATACGGTCAATGCTTTATTCAGATGCGATTTTCAGAAATATAAACTCCAGAGAGGTACGACGGCTGGGCTTGTCATCGCACAGCGAGGCAATGTCTGGTAATGGCAATGCCGTCCGCGGCGTTTGCCGGAGGCTGCTCTACCGCCGACCGCATTACCTGAGAATGAGAGCGGGCTAAACACCGAGTTGCTGAACGCCGGAGCCGGAGCTTCGCCAATCCTGCTCTTGCTTATCTGCAACTCCGTATTCTTAACGCCCGCTCCATTACCCGTTTCGTTTAGCCGTCGCGCCATTCTTCCGTTGTCAGCACTCCACGATGCGAAAGATTGTGACGGCCTCTGTGCATTACGGCATGCCTCCATTTCCTGATTCCGTCACATACATTCGCCTTTCCGGGAGTGTGGCATTTCAAATTTCATGTAGGTAACACTTCAACTGATTTTAGAAAAAACATTTCCGTATGTCGGTTATTCTGTGTCTCCAAAGAGGCAACTTCGGCTCTATGTTTATTCGGCAATTTCAGCATAATGCAATCATCTATTGGAAAGCATATTCGCTCGTGATGGAATAACGTGCCGGTAACGGGCTATTCTTTTGCCGCCTGTCAGAAAAATCTCCAGCCCTACGGGTAGTATTTTCCTGCCGTCGGCGAACAGCCCGCTATTTCCCGTCACGCAGGGATAATAAACGAGCGAACATACTTCAAACAGTGATTAGACGCATTAAGCGGAAAATCAAATAAAAAAATATCGCCTTATGACACAAAATAACCGACATATTAGAAATTCGAGCTTCACACCATCACCAGCTCATACCGCATTAAGACGGCTGACTAAGGTGGTCGGGATAATACTCGGAATAGTAATCGGGATTGTTCTTTGGGTGGTAGTGAAACCGATGATAAGAGGTATAGGGTGGCTCATCAGCATACTAACCCTTATTGCAATGATATACTTTGTCTTAACATTCTAAAATATATACGACTATGGCAAACGAAATGAAATCATCAAACGCAGTTATGGAGGTTGTCCGTAACTATATGGAGGAGCGTTGCGCAAGCGACCCTATCCTCGCTATCAAGTACGCAAATCCGGCGAAGTCATTGGAAAAGGCACTGAACTATGTGGCTCACGAGGTGCAGAAAAGCGGACTCACCATTATGGACTCGGATAGCGTGTTCTCTCTAATCCTTCATTATTACGATGAAAATTTGGAGGATGTCCCCAATGTCAACTGCAAGATAGCGGTTGCAAAGGAACTCACCGACACTGAGAGAGCCGAGGCAAAGGAACAGGCTATGGAGCAGTACAAGGAAGAACAACTCCGCGAAATCCGCAGACAGAACCAGCCGAAGGCAACCGCACCCAAGCACACCGCCACCGCACCGAAAGCAGGTGCAGAAATCAATGTTCAACCCAATCTCTTCGGAGATGACTTCTAAAGCATACGACTATGAAACCGAGAAATAAGAAGCAAGAGCAGATATTGGCAATGAGTGGGCAGCTTCGCCCACTCACCACCGCCCAAATGCAGTGGGCACTGACCCATACAATCGACAACTATGCCCTTAGATTCAAGAAAGGGAAAGCCGTGTGTCTGATATGCGGTCACGAGTGGGAAGCCGAGGAAGGAATGTGCCGTTGTCCCCATTGTGGCGCAAAGGTTGAGGTCAAGGCTACCACCCAGCGAGTTGTAAGGGATAAATCCTACTTCATCATCGTCACCGCAGTCAAGGGTTTTCAAGTAATCCGAATGTTTCTGATGATTGTGGAGTTCCGCAAAGGAATGAAGGCAAATCCCGGCTTCATTGAAATCGGCTCCTATTGGATTGACAAGCACGGACACACCACCGTAGTGGGGCTTCAGCGCACATTGGGTCACTACATTGACTCATTCGCTTTCGGCTCTCCATTGGAAATCAGACACGACAATGACGCATTCTGGCACATCGCCAACCAATGGGTCTATCCAAGGACAAAGGTCACTGACACCATCAAACGTAATGGCTACACAACCTTTACCTATGGCGCACACCCCGTGATGATGTTTCAGCAGTTGCTCACCAACCCCAAGGCTGAGACTCTGATGAAAGCCGGAGAGGAAGGATTGTTCCGTTACCTTTGCCACCACCCTAAAGAGGTTGACAAATATTGGGACACAATCAAGGTGGCACGCAGGGCAGGTTACAAGATTGACGACCCTCAGATGTGGTTTGACTACATCAAGATGTTGGATAGAATGGGCAGAGACCTCCATTCCCCCACGTTGGTAGCACCCAAAGACCTCAAAGCCGTACACGATGAATATGTGGCAAAGGCTGAACGTCAGCGTATCAAGGAGCAGAGAGAGAAAGACCGCAAGAGAGCGGAGGAAGATGAAGCCAAGTTTGAGGAACTCAAAGGCAAATACACCGGATTGGTTATGACAGACGGAGAAATCGTTGTCCATACCCTAAACTCCGTAGCCGAGTATTATGATGAGGGAAGCCGTCAGCACATCTGTGTAGGTTCATCGTCCTACTACCTCAAAGAGAACACATTGGTATTCTCCGCCAAAATCAAGGACAAGACAATCGCCACGATTGAAATCTCCCTCAAAGACTACTCAATCATTCAATGCAGGGCATTCGCCAACAAGGTCTGCCAATATCAAGACCGCATTACCAAAATTATCAGCGACAACATCAAGATGATAGCAGAGAGAAAGAGAGCATAAGTTTAACCCGACCTCCACCGCACCGGTGGAGGTCACAATCAAAACATTATATGTGCAATTCTGAATATGACTTCTTAATTCCCAAGTTGGGACAAGAACTCATTGATGTCCCATTAAAATCGGAAAGAGTACTTTGAAATTGTTGAAATTTAGTTTGTTGGAAAAGATTTTGGTGCGAACGGACTTGATTAGTATATTACGGTT
>NZ_CAJTCF010000122.1:0-6647 GCF_910574735.1 Duncaniella muricolitica
GACTTAATATGAATATGGATATGAATCAGGAAAAGAACCAGAAAAACAGAAATCCGCATCATGACGGCGGAAGTATGCTTGCCCAAGTGCAGGCGAGTGTGGAAATACTGTCGCCTGTCCCGGTAAGCGGCAAATGCAGTGAGAAGGACTATGAACGCCTGTTCATCCGCGACCCGGAAGTAAAGGCACGTGAGGGGAAGATGGCGTATGTGCGCCCGGAGTACCACGAGCGTATCATGCGTATCACCCGTGTAATCGGGCATGACCGGCTTACGCTGTCCGCTTACATCGACCATGTGCTGACGCACCACTTCAACCAGTGCGAAGATGCGATAAAGAGCCTTTATGCCCGAAATTACAATTCAGTATTCTAACCAAAAACGGAAGGATATGAATTACACAATCAGCATGACAGACATTCTGCTGGCGGTATCGGTCGGCTGCAACCTCTGGTTCCTGTTCCTGCTCCTTTACGAGCGCATCATGGACACGCGGATTGTCCGCTTCTTCAAGGGCATTGTCGGATTATGGCGGTCACTGGACGGGAATGAGGCTAAACGCATAGCGGCACACGAGGAAGTCCCTGCGGAAAAGGCGGACATCATCGGCAAGAGCCGTTTCAGGATGGCATCCACCCGGACAACCGCTGCCATACCGACGCAAGAAGCCGCCACTATTGAAAAAGGCATTGAGCTGTCGGAGGAAGAGGCTACTTTTGACGACGGAAAAACGGGAAACGCATCCCGCCCGGCACAAGTCCCGGAGGAAAAACTCGATGAGACCTTCACGAGCATACCGCCGGAGGAACTGGGATACGGGGACGACGAACCGGAAGAGGACGCCTCGGACACGCCACGGGCTTCGGGCAGCAGCTTTGACGAGATTGACGACGCCTGCAAGACCGCCAAAAACCCGGACGCGACACAGGCGGAACGTGAAAAGGCGGCTAAGGTGTTCACCGACATGGAGGGCACGGAGTTGTACGAGAAAATGATGGAAGGCTCTTCGGAGATAGGCATCCGCATCAAGGGGCTTATCGAGATTCGGCTGAAGAAATCTGAAAAGGAGTTCGTCGTGCCGGACAACATCGAGGAGTTCGACATTCGCAACTATGTATGACAACAATAAAAGAAATGAACATGAAAGAATGACATCAACCCACGCGGCGAGGAAACGCAAGGCGCATCCCCATCCGCAACGGACACGCCCACGTCCGTGGAAACAAACGGGCATCCACTAAAACCAAAGTAAAGAAACAAAGTATCAACCGCCCGACAAAGGACCATCCACCCTTTTGACGGCAAAAAACAAGAACAGTTTATGAACAAGAACATCTTGAAAAACAGAAAAGCAATCCTCTCCGCGGCACTTGTCATCGCCGCAACCGCCTCCGCTTTCGCGCAGGGAAACGGCATCGCGGGCATCAACGAAGCCACCTCTATGGTGAGTTCTTATTTCGACCCCGGAACTAAACTGATATACGCCATCGGTGCAGTCGTCGGGCTTATCGGGGGCGTAAAAGTGTACGGCAAGTTTTCATCGGGCGACCCCGACACCAGCAAGACAGCCGCCTCGTGGTTCGGCGCGTGCATCTTCCTGATTGTTGCCGCCACCATCCTGCGCTCATTCTTCCTTTAATAAATAATGTATGGCTGAATACCCAATCAACAAGGGTATCGGCCGTCCGGTAGAGTTCAAGGGCTTGAAGGCACAGTACCTCTTCATCTTCTGCGGAGGTCTGCTGGCTCTCTTCGTCCTGTTCGTCATCCTCTACATGGTCGGTATCGACCAGTGGATATGTATCGGCTTCGGCGCGGCATCGTCCTCCCTCCTTGTATGGCAGACCTTCGCGCTGAACGCCCGGTACGGTGAACACGGGCTGATGAAATTAGGAGCGGCACGGAGCCATCCCCGATACCTTATCAACCGGCGGCGGATAACCCGTCTGTTCAAACGACAACGAAAGGAAGAAAGACAATGAGGAATACATCGAAAATGACAACACTGGAAAACAGGTTCCCACTTTTAGCGGTGGAGCATGGCTGCATCATCTCAAAGGACGCCGACATCACGGTGGCTTTCGAGGTGGAACTACCGGAACTTTACACCGTGACGGGTGCGGAGTACGAGGCGATACACAGTTGCTGGTGCAAGGCTATCAAGGTGCTGCCGGACTACTCCGTCGTCCACAAACAGGACTGGTTCATCAAGGAACGCTACAAACCGGAGCTTCAGAAGGACGACATGAGCTTTTTAAGCCGCTCTTTCGAGCGTCACTTCAACGAGCGTCCGTACCTGAAACACACCTGCTACCTCTACCTGACCAAGACAACAAAGGAGCGTAACCGGATGCAGAGCAATTTCAGCACGCTGTGCCGGGGACATATCATCCCGAAGGAGCTGGACAGGGAAACCACGACCAAGTTCTTGGAAGCCTGCGAACAGTTCGAGCGCATCATGAACGACAGCGGGCTTGTCAGGCTGCGCCGCCTCTCCACCGATGAGATTGTGGGTACTGAGGGAAAGACGGGACTTATTGAACGCTACTTCTCGCTCATGCCGGAAGGTGACACCACCTTGCAGGACATCGAGCTTTCGGCAAGGGAGATGCGCATCGGCGACAACCGCCTGTGTCTGCACACCCTCTCCGACGCGGAAGACCTGCCGGGCAAGGTGGCTACCGACACCCGTTACGAGAAGCTCTCCACCGACCGGAGTGACTGCCGACTGTCATTCGCCTCCCCGGTGGGGCTTCTGCTCTCCTGCAACCATATCTACAACCAGTATGTGCTGATAGACAACAGTGAGGAAACCTTGCAGAAGTTCGAGAAGTCCGCCCGTAACATGCAGTCGCTATCTCGCTATTCAAGGAGCAACAGCATCAACCGCGAGTGGATAGACCAATACCTGAACGAAGCCCATTCCTACGGACTGACCTCGGTACGGGCACACTTCAACGTCATGGCGTGGAGCGACGATGCGGAGGAACTGAAGCATATCAAGAACGACGTGGGCAGCCAGTTGGCAAGCATGGAATGCGTGCCGCGCCACAACACCATCGACTGCCCGACACTCTACTGGGCGGCGATACCCGGCAATGCGGCGGACTTCCCGGCGGAAGAGAGTTTCCACACCTTCATCGAACAGGCGGTGTGCCTGTTCACAGAGGAAACCAACTACCGCAGCTCGCTCTCGCCCTTCGGCATCAAGATGGTGGACAGGCTCACGGGAAAACCGCTGCACCTTGACATCTCCGACCTGCCCATGAAGCGAGGTATCACGACCAACCGCAACAAGTTCGTGCTGGGTCCTTCGGGCAGCGGCAAGTCTTTCTTCATGAACCACCTCGTGCGCCAATATTATGAGCAAGGCGCACATGTGGTATTGGTGGACACGGGAAACTCCTATCAGGGCTTGTGCGGCATGATCCGACGCAAGACAGGCGGAGCGGACGGTGTGTATTTCACCTACACGGAAGATAAGCCCATCAGCTTCAACCCGTTCTACACCGACGATTACATCTTCGACGTGGAGAAGAAGGACAGCATCAAGACCCTGTTGCTGACGCTCTGGAAGTCGGAGGACGACAAGGTGACAAAGACGGAGAGCGGCGAGCTGGGCAGTGCCGTGAGTGCCTATATTGAGCGCATCCAATCCGACCGTAGCATCGTGCCGTCGTTCAACACCTTCTACGAGTATATGCGTGACGACTACCGCAAGGAACTGGCACAGCGTGACATCAAGGTGGAGAAGTCCGACTTCAACATCGACAACATGCTCACCACCATGCGGCAGTATTACCGGGGCGGGCGTTACGATTTCCTGCTCAACTCCACGGAGAACATCGACCTGCTCGGCAAGCGGTTCATCGTCTTCGAGATAGATTCGATTAAAGAAAACCGCGAACTGTTCCCCGTCGTGACCATCATCATCATGGAAGCCTTCATCAACAAGATGCGGCGGCTGAAAGGCGTGCGGAAACAGCTTATCGTGGAAGAGGCTTGGAAGGCCCTCTCATCGGCGAACATGGCTGAATATCTGCGCTATATGTATAAGACGGTCAGAAAATATTACGGCGAGGCAATCGTGGTGACGCAGGAGGTGGACGACATTATCAGTTCTCCGGTGGTCAAAGAGAGCATTATCAACAACTCGGATTGTAAAATCCTGCTTGACCAAAGGAAATATATGAACAAGTTCGACCAGATACAGGCGTTGCTCGGACTGACGGAAAAGGAGAAGTCGCAGATACTCTCCATCAACATGGCGAACAACCCTTCACGGCTCTACAAGGAGGTGTGGATAGGCTTGGGCGGCACGCAGTCGGCGGTCTATGCCACGGAGGTCAGCGCGGAAGAGTATCTGGCGTACACCACCGAGGAAACGGAAAAAGTGGAGGTTTACCGTCTGGCGGAGAAGCTGGGCGACGACATCGAAGCCGCCATCCGGCAGCTTGCCGAAAGGCGGAGAAACAAGGAATAACTAAAAAACAGAATGTATCAACCAAAAAAGAAAAACGCGTATGAATTTACCAAAAGTGAAAATGCTGCAAGTCAGCAAGTGCCTTATCGGATTGGCGGTCATGATGCTGCAATCCTGCGACGTGGCCGACAACCGCCGCGACATGCTGTGCGGGAACTGGGAGAGCGTGGAGGGAAAACCTGACGTGCTTATCTACAAGGAGGGCGAAGCCTACAAAGTGACGGTGTTCCGTCGTAGCGGTCTGCGCCGCAAGCTCAAGCCGGAAACCTATCTCTTGCAGGAGGAGAACGGCAACCTGTTCATGAACACCGGCTTCCGCATCGACGTGTCCTACAACGAGGCCACGGATGTGCTGACTTTCTCGCCAAACGGGGACTATGTGCGGGTGAAGCCGCAGCCGGGACATCCGACCGAAGAATAACAACCACTAAAATCCAAAGTAACATGAGAACAAGAATAACAATGATTATCTGCCTGTGCCTGCTTTTCGCGGGCAGGGCAAGCGCACAGTGGGTCGTAAGCGATCCGGGCAATCTAGCGCAGGGCATCATCAATGCCTCCAAAAACATCATCCATACCTCCAAGACCGCCACGAACATGGTGAGCAACTTTCAGGAGACGGTGAAAATCTATCAGCAGGGCAAGAAGTATTACGATGGTGCGCCCGTATAGGCGATATAATAAATGTAGCATTGGCAAGCTATTAGGTAAGTGTTCCAATATTTACCTATCATCACCAGCTTATCTGCCCACGAAAGGACGGCAGGGAGTATAGCACGCTGGAAAGCCATAAGTCAATTAGTTATCAAATTGCAACTGAATGGTGAGATGAAACAGATAGATACGAGGATAAAATCCAAACTGATTGAATGATAGTCCAAGTGAACCCAGTATGTTTTATAGTGAAAGATAACTTAACTCGCTATACCGTAATACCTCTGTTGCGAGCGTCGTGTAGTAGAGGCAGGAACAAATTACGGCACAACCGCAGTAAGCGGTAACGGGCGGAAGTCATATCCGACAATCTATCATAGCCATGTTATTATATCGTAAACGGGGATTGCCTAAATCGGAACGCCGCAAGGCTATTAGGTACAGACCTATGAAAATCCGACAAGGCAACGGAGCTTCCGTAGTAGTCTGAGCAGGGGAAAGCCCTGTACATGGCGAAGGGAAGCAGCTAATAATTTTAATGCAAATAACGGAAAATGTGAGAGACATTATGAGAAGTCCAGAGTATGTATTAAACAGTCTAACGGAACACAGTGAAAATTTGAATTACAAGTTTGAACGCTTGTACCGTATCTTTTTCAATGAGGAAATGTATTACGTTGCCTACCAACGCATATATGCGAAACCGGGCAATATGACAGCAGGTGCAGATGGGAAAACCATTGACCAAATGAGCCTGAACCGAATTGAACAACTGATAACATCGTTGAAAGATGAGAGTTATCAGCCCCAACCCTCAAAACGGATGTATATCCCAAAGAAAAATGGGAAAATGCGTCCATTAGGTGTACCAGCTTTTAATGATAAATTATTGCAGGAAGTGGTCAGAATGATATTGGAAGCCATCTATGAAAGACAGTTTGAAAAAACGTCACATGGCTTCCGACCTCTAAGAAGCTGCCACACTGCCTTGTCTGATATTCAGAAGACATTTTCGGGCGTGAAATGGTTCGTAGAAGGTGATATTAAGGGATTTTTCGACAATATCAATCATGAGATACTGATAGGTATTCTGAAAGAACGTATCGCTGACGAAAGATTTATTCGCTTGATTAGAAAATTTCTGAATGCAGGATATATCGAAGACTGGAACTTTCATAACTCCTACAGCGGAACACCGCAAGGCGGAATTGTCAGCCCTATCTTGGCAAACATATACCTTGATAAGTTGGATAAATTCATGAAGGAATACACTGAAAAATTTGATAAGGGGAAAGAACGGAAAAGAACTAAACAGGTAGTATCACTTGAAGGCAAACGACACCGTATTCTGAAAAAGTTGAAAGTGGTAAAAGACGAAAGTGAAAGGTCAGAATTGATAAGACAATGAAGTCATCTTGACTTTTTGAGTCTGTTAATGTGTTTAAGAAATATCACATGGAATGCCAGGAGATTCCACCCTTTCCAGCTGGAAACCGTTTTATCGAAACGAT
>NZ_CAJTCF010000123.1:0-6512 GCF_910574735.1 Duncaniella muricolitica
GAAAATCTCCGCATCTAAAAATAATTCAGAAAATAAACCATCGGTTGGCTCAGTTAGCGGCTTAGCCAAGACTGAACGACCTCAAATTTTACCGAATCATTGTATATTGTGTAGACAGAATAATTGAGCATTTGTGCGATACGCGAAGTATCATCAATCCCGAGTCTCATCAGTGCGAGAATACGCAGGTCGGTATTTAATTTTTCACCTTTACGAAGTATCAATTGTTTGTCTGGAGCAAGCAGTGTGTTGACATCCTCCACAAATGACGGGTATATGTTGAGAAACGCATCATCAAACACTTCGTAAAATTCCTTTGATTGTTCTTCGACAAGTTTGCCGGTCTTGGTCAGTTTGAGTAAATCGTCGCTCTTGCCGGCTGAAATCTTACGGCTGACCAGTTTGTTGAATTGGTTTAGCTTGTCCATGTATATTGAGCACAGATTGAGAAATTGCGCTATATACACATCCTTTGTTTTGTTGGCTTTTTCGAGTCTTTCGGCCAATCGCCGTTGGGCGAGATTGTTGCGATATACCATTCTGAGCGAGACAAACAATGCCAATAGCAATATTCCCATTATGGCAATCACAATAAAGATGCGTTTTTTGAAAGCGTTTATCTGAGCTTTGTGTGCGTTCTCAATTATTGGTAATGCCTTTGAAGTTTGGATAATACGTAGCGTAACCTGGCATTCTACCGCATTGCGCAGGGCATGTGAAAGGTATGAATGGGCACGCTGTACGTCATTATGTTTAAAGAGCAGTGCGCCGAGTTCCTGTAATGATGCCATCTCAAGTGTGGCGCATCTGATGTCGGAAATGGCTGAGAGGGCGAGGTAATATACTTGCCCGGGATAATTATCATCCACTTTCGCGATGTCGGCCAGCATATGGCAAGCTCTCGCATACATCGGATTGGTCTCTCCGATTTCACCGATAAGTTCATTGAGCACCTTTTTTGCCGCCGGGTAGTTGCGCGAATACATGTGGTGTTCGGCAAGATTAAGTTTGTATTGTGAAGAGTTCTTGTCCAGTTGATCAAGAAGACGGCGTTGGGTGTCAAACTCCTTCTTGCGGTAAGCGGCTTGGCGGTCGGGGAAATCGGCAAATACGTTTGATATATAGTTATTCATCTGACGTTGCGCATCATAATACTCTGTGAGCAATCCGGGCGGGATACCGGCAGTGCTTACGGAGTCCATCAGTTGCTCTGCATCGGTCATCAACATCTGCAATGGCAGGTATGTGGCCATTTTTAATGCAAAACGCGTGGCTGCAGAGTCTGCCTTGATGGCTTTGGCCGCAGTCAGTCCTCCTCCATAATAATACAGGGCCGAGTCAATGCGGTATGCATTGTAGCAGTCGCCAAGTTGAATCATGATATCCAGTTTGCCATCATCGTTTGAGCGAAGAGCGGAAAGTGTTGTCTTGAGCGAGTCAATAAGTGAGCGGCGCTCATGAATGTACGTATCGCCGATCTCAAGTTCGTGATCAAGACGCTGGAGCATTTGCGTGGCGTCACTCTCGCTCACCGGCGCGGCCGATGATACAAGAGTGACGAACATGCAAATTACGGAGGATATGATTTTCCGAAAGATCATTATATGGTTTTACAGCACATTTACAACGAGTTTGTCGTAGGCACGTTCGGCTTTGGCTCTGGCCTCCTCCACATTGTCGGCAGTGGCAAGAATTACGCCCATGCGGCGGTGACCGTGTATTTCGGGTTTGCCGAATATGCGCATCTGTGTCCCGGGTTCTTCAAGTACAGTCTCAAGGTTGCACATCTCAATACATGTCGTGTCGCCTTCCACTACAACCGCGCGTGAAGCCGACGGTCCGAGAAAACGTATCTCAGGCACCGGAAGACCGAGAAGTGCGCGTGCATGCAGCGCAAATTCGCTCAGGTCTTGTGAAATCATAGTCACCATGCCGGTGTCGTGCGGACGGGGTGACACTTCACTAAATATCACATTGTCACCTTTGATAAACAGCTCTACGCCAAAGATACCATATCCGCCAAGCGCGTCAGTAACTTTTTTTGCGATTTCCTGTGCTTTGGCTTTTGCTTCGGGACTCATCGCCTGGGGCTGCCAGGAATAACGATAGTCTCCGTCGATCTGAATATGGCCTATGGGCTCACAATAGGCGGTTCCGGCGATAGAGCGTACGGTGAGCATTGTTATCTCGTAGTCAAAATCGACAAATCCCTCTACGATGACACGTCCGGCACCGGCTCGGCCACCCTCCTGAGCTATGCGCCAAGAGTTCTCGATGTCGGCCTCGCTTTTTATCACGCTTTGACCATGACCGCTTGATGACATGATCGGCTTGATTACACAGGGTATGCCTACGGCTTTTACGGCGTCTTTAAATTCCTCGAAGTCGGAAGCAAAGCGATAGGGAGAAGTGGTGACACCAAGCTCTTCGGCGGCAAGACGGCGTATGCCTTCGCGGTTCATTGTGAGGAATGCCGCATTGGCGGTTGGAGTGACATTATATCCTTCTTTTTCAAGTTCGACCAATACTGGGGTGGCGATGGCTTCCACTTCGGGGATGATATGGTCGGGCTTCTCGCGCTCAATATTCTCGCGAAGAGCCACGGGGTCAAGCATATTGAATACAAGTGCCTTGTCGGCTACCTGCATTGCCGGAGCATTGGCATATTTATCGCATGCTATCACTTCAACTCCCATTCTCTGCAGCTCGATTGCGACCTCCTTGCCGAGTTCTCCGCTGCCAAGGAGCATAGCTTTGCGTGCGCGGGGAGTCCATTTGCTTCCTATTTTAGACATATTAATAAGATGTGTTAAGATTATATTATTAATGTGATGATTATTGCATTTTCTTGTGCAAATTTACAATTTTTTCCCGATAGTCGTAAATTATTTTTGCCGGAGTGGTAAATTATTTATAACTTTGCATTCAAATAGAAACCCTGATGCATTATCAAAAATTAGAAATAATCAACATTATATAAAATGCGTTGTCCACTCGCAGTGGGTAACGCATTTTTCTTATTGAACCATACGCTATCACCATTATGGAAAAGAAAATCAAGAAAGTACTCGTGCTCGGCTCAGGCGCACTGAAGATCGGTCAGGCCGGCGAGTTTGACTATTCCGGCTCACAGGCATTAAAGGCCCTGCGTGAAGAGGGAATCAGCTCTGTGCTCATGAACCCCAACATCGCCACAATCCAGACTTCGGAGGGTATAGCCGACAAGGTTTATTTCCTTCCTCTTACAAAATATTTTGTCGAGGAAGTCATAAAAAAAGAGCGTCCCGACGGTCTGCTGCTCGCTTTCGGCGGACAGACTGCCCTCAATTGCGGCACTGAACTGTATCTCAACGGTGTGCTTGACAAATATGGTGTAAAAGTACTTGGCACATCAGTCGAGGCCATAATGTATACCGAAGACCGTGATCTCTTCGTGAAAAAGCTCGACGAGATACCTATGAAGACCCCCAAGAGCCATGCGGTGGAAAGCATGGAGGATGCACTGAAAGCAGCCCGAGAAATTGGTTTCCCTGTCATGGTGCGCTCTGCTTACGCACTTGGCGGACAAGGCAGCGGCATATGTGCCAATGAAGAAGAGTTTGTAAAACTCGCTGAGAGCGCGTTTACATTCTCCAATCAGATACTTGTCGAGGAGTCACTGAAAGGCTGGAAGGAAATTGAATTTGAAGTAATCCGTGACGCCAACGACCATTGTTTCACAGTTGCAAGCATGGAAAATTTTGACCCGCTGGGCATACACACCGGTGAGTCGATAGTTGTCGCTCCGACTTGTTCTCTCTCAGAACAGCAGGTGGAGATGCTTCAGGAGCTGTCGCGTAAATGTATACGTCATCTCGGCATCGTAGGTGAGTGTAACATCCAGTATGCTTTCAATGCCGAGACTAACGACTATCGCGTAATCGAAGTAAACGCACGTCTGTCGCGCTCATCGGCTTTGGCCTCCAAGGCCACCGGTTATCCTCTCGCGTTTGTAGCTGCCAAGATTGCATTGGGCTATACGCTCGACCAGATTGGCGAGATGGGTACACCCAACTCGGCTTATGTGGCACCATCGCTTGACTATCTGATATGCAAGATTCCCCGCTGGGACCTTACGAAGTTTGTCGGTGTGAGTCGTGAAATCGGCTCAAGCATGAAGTCGGTGGGTGAAATCATGTCGATAGGACGTTCGTTTGAGGAGATTATTCAGAAGGGTCTCAGAATGATCGGCCAGGGCATGCATGGCTTTGTTGGAAATGAGGGTATCGAGTTTGACGATCTTGACCGCGAACTCTCCCACCCGACCGACCTCCGCATCTTTGCTATCGCCCAGGCGTTAGAGCAGGGATATACAATCGACCGTATATATGAACTCACAAAGATTGATCCGTGGTTCCTCGGCAAACTCAAAAATATTGTCGACTTCAAGGCTAAACTTTGTGGTTACAATACCATTGAAGAAATACCGGCCGAGGTGCTCCGCGAGGCAAAGGTGCTCGGATTCTCCGATTTCCAGATAGCACGTTTTGTGCTTAATCCTGCCGGCAATATGGAGAAAGAAAATCTCCAGGTGCGTGCACGTCGCAAGGCTCTCGGTATCGTTCCTGCTGTGAAGCGTATCAACACCGTTGCGAGCGAACATCCCGAGTTGACCAACTATCTCTACATGACATATGCCGTAGAGGGATATGATGTGAACTATTATAAAAATGAGAAGTCGGTTATCGTGCTCGGCTCAGGTGCTTATCGTATAGGTTCGTCGGTTGAGTTTGACTGGTGCTCGGTCAATGCTATCCAGACAGCCCGCAAGCTTGGCTATAAGTCAATTATGATCAATTACAACCCTGAGACTGTATCGACTGACTATGACATGTGCGACCGTCTCTACTTCGACGAACTTTCGTTTGAGCGCGTACTTGATGTCATTGATCTCGAGCAGCCCCGCGGTGTTATTGTGTCGGTTGGCGGCCAGATACCCAACAATCTTGCCATGAAGCTCCATCGTCAGTCTGTGCCGGTGCTCGGTACATCGCCCATATCAATCGACCGCGCGGAAAATCGCAACAAGTTCTCCGCCATGCTCGATCAGCTCGGCATCGACCAGCCGGCGTGGCAGGAGCTCACGAGCCTTGAAGATGTCAAGGAGTTTGTCGATAAGGTCGGCTATCCGGTACTCGTGCGTCCCTCATATGTGCTGTCAGGTGCAGCCATGAACGTATGTTATAACGAGGAGGAGCTTGCAAACTTCCTCAAGATGGCCGCTGAGGTATCAAAAGAATATCCGGTAGTTGTATCACAGTTCCTTCAGGACACCAAAGAAATCGAGTTTGATGCAGTCGCTCAAAATGGAGAGATTGTTGAATATGCAATCTCTGAGCATGTGGAATTTGCCGGTGTGCATTCAGGTGACGCAACACTCGTGTTCCCAGCTCAGAAGATATACTTTGCAACAGCCCGTCGCATTAAAAAGATAAGCCGTCAGATAGCCAAAGAGCTCAACATCTCAGGTCCCTTCAACATTCAGTTCCTGGCCCGAAATAACGAGGTCAAGGTTATCGAGTGTAATCTGCGAGCCTCACGTTCATTCCCGTTTGTTTCCAAGGTGCTCAAACGCAACTTTATCGAGACTGCCACACGCATTATGCTTGATGCGCCCTACAGCCGCCCCGATAAATCGGCATTTGACATCGACCGTATCGGCGTCAAGGCTTCGCAGTTTTCGTTCTCTCGTCTGCACAATGCAGACCCTGTGCTTGGCGTGGATATGTCCTCGACCGGCGAGGTTGGATGCATCGGCGACGATTTTGACGAGGCCCTGCTCAGCGCAATGCTTGCGACCGGCTTTGAGATACCCAAGGGTGGGATTATGCTCTCGTCGGGTGCGGCGAAGAGCAAGGTGGATCTGCTTGAACCGAGCAGACGTCTGGCATCCAAGGGCTACAAAATCTACGCCACTGCAGGAACTGCGACATTCCTTAACGATCACGGCATACCTGCCATCCCCGTATATTGGCCCGATGAATGTGCCGATGCCGAGGAGAATGTGATGAAGATGATCTCCGAGCATAAGTTTGATCTTATCGTCAATATACCCAAAAATCACACCAAGCGCGAGCTCACCAACGGCTATCGCATCCGTCGCGGAGCAATTGACCACAACATACCGCTGATTACCAACGCACGTCTTGCAGGTGCTTTCATAGAGGCATTCTGCAACATGGATTACAGCGACATCAGTATCAAGTCGTGGGATGAGTATAAGTAGACGATATTTTGATGATGATCACAACATAATTTAACACACGTGTCGAGTCAAATATACGGCTCGACACGTTTTTACTATATATTATTATTACTGTCCGCTAAACCATAAAAAGTCGAGTCCAACTTCTTGAAATATAGAAGTTGGGCTAACTTTTTGTATAGGACAAGCCCCCTTATCAGTTTTCAGTTTCTTCCGGCGGCGATTCAGATGCATCGGCGAGCATTATTTTCAGGTCTGCGTCGGGTTG